>SHYW01000012.1 GCA_009692615.1 Deltaproteobacteria bacterium
CAAATCGAGGCAAAACTAAGGACCCTATTAACCGCGAGAGCAAAATGTAATCTGATATAACTTCGCAAAAACTGTAACTCATTACGAAAAAAACGATCTATCCTCCGCTGCCCTGCTTCCAGGGCAGTTGTTCAGAGGTTCCTTAAGAAGAAGGAAACAACTGAACCGCGAGGACGGGCAGATCAGCGCGCAGCGGCAGAGTTATTCATTTGCGCGTCGCCAAATATAGTTCTGGCGCCCGCGCTGTCTGTGTCATATAGAAAAGCAAAGCGGGGATCGTAGGAACGAACTCCTTGCCGCGTTATGGGGTAAAAGAAGATGGTCAACGTTGCTCGTCGCCATCGTTCTCTGCTAGAAATTCTAGATCTTGGCATTGAAGCGGATCGCGACGTTGGCGACTTCCACAATTGCCAGACCGAATTTCCGTTAGTTCCGACTGGAAGGACAATTTATGGATACGCACTGTGATTGGATAGCAGTTGGCTCGGGAGCAGCAGGCTTGGCCAGTGCGTTGTGGGCGGCGCACCGCGGTCTAAAGGCGATCGTCATAGAGAAAGCCCCGGTTGTGGGCGGCGCCACGGCGTATTCTTATGGCGGGCTTTGGGCACCCAACAACATGTTTCAGCGCGCCGCCGGCATCGACGATTCTGACGAACAAGGGCTCGAATACCTGCGCTTTCTTTCGGGGGGATTTGCTGAAGAAGAAAAAATGCGCATGTACGTAAAAGAGGCGGCCGCAACGATTGCGGCATTCGCCCAACTGGGTGTTCCCTTTCGAATGATTGAGGGCCTTCCCGACCATTACTTTCCCGGCGCGCCGGGCTCCCTCGGCCTCGGTCGAACACTCGAAGTCGTGCCGCTGCCAAAGAAAGCCCTGCCTGATTCCGCGCCCGCTCTTTTGGAAAGCCCGTACATGCCGGGAGGCGTTTCCTGGTCCGATTCGATCAAATGGGGTGGGCTCGGGAATCGTTATTCTTGGGCTCCAGAAAACCTCGAGCATGCGGCGTCTATCTATGCCGCGGGTCAAGGATTGGTGGCCTGGTTGCTCCTCAAGTGTATAGAAAAAGGCGTGATCCTTTTGACGGAGTCGCCGGCGACAAGGCTGCTGCTGGAGGACGGCCGAATCGCTGGTCTTGAAGTGAGCGAGGGAAATGGCACGCAACAGATAAGAGGTGACTGTGGAATCTTTCTCGGCACGGGCGGCTATGAATGCAACCCTGAGTTCGTTCGCGCTTACCAATCGTTTCCCAATTCCGCGCCGCACCATCCGCCGACCCAGACCGGTGATGGACTCCTCATGGCAGGGGAACTTGGTGCTTTTATCCGGAATATTCCGGTAAGTTTGAGTTCCATGGTGGGTTACTGGATACCGCGCCCAGGAGATGAGCCTGAGTTTCACTCCGCCGGCATACAAGAGCTAGCCTATCCTCATTCCATCGTGGTCAATGCTGAAGGGAAGCGATTCGGCAACGAGGCCTTCTTCCAAGAGTTTGTCGTAAAGCTCAGAGAATTCGATGTGGTGAAAAAACATCGATACGCGAACATTCCATTCTTTTTGCTGTTTGATTCTCAATTCACAGAGCGCTATCCGTTTGCCAATATTCCGCCTGGACAACCGCTGCCAGCTTGGATCAAACGCGCTGAGTCGCTTGCCGATCTCGCACAACAATTGGCCATTGACCCGAAGCAGCTCGATCAAACGGTGGCAAAATTCAATGACAATGCCAGCGCCGGATTAGATCCGGAATTTGGTCGCGGCCAATCTTTATGGATTCGGAAAGTCGGCGACACTAAACATCCGATCAATCCCAACTTGGGGCCATTGTCCAAGGCGCCATTTTATGGCGTGGAACTAACGCCTACGGAGTCGTCGTCCGCAGGGCTTTATACGGACGTTCACGGACGGGTGATGCATTTGCGCGGACACGCCATTCCCAACCTATACGCCGGCGGCACCGTAAGAGTACGGACGGAGTACGGCGCCGGTTACCAAGCCGGTCTAACGCTGCTCGGTGGGATGACCTTTGGCAGGATGGCGGTCGAGCACGCGCTGCTTGGGGATAAGAAGCAGGGGTGAGTGATGCAACAGAAAAAATACCGGATGCTTTGCGCGTTTGTGGCGTTTGGACTGGCGATTTTGCGCGTGGCAGATTGTGCCGTGGCAGCAGAGAAGCCAGCTAAGCTCAGGGCTGCTTATGTATCTCCGATCGGGGCCATGGCACCGCTGTGGATGGCCGCAGCCTCTTCCGGCTTCCAGATTGAGGGACTCGATGTCGAACTCGTATACGTTCAATCGAGCGCCGCCATTGCCGCCCTGATTGCCGGCGAGGTCGATGCTGTACAGATATCCGCTCCCGCCATCGTTCCGGTGGTGCTGGCGGGCGGGAATATCACGATGATCGCCGGACTTCTAAATAAGATGATCTTTTCCTTCCACGCCCAGAAGGAGTTCAAGTCGGCGGAGCAGCTGCGGGGAAAGATAGTCGGCGCAGATCGCATCGGATCGCCGAATGATTACGGAGTCAGAACCGCTCTAACCAAGCTCGGTCTAAAACCGGAAAGCGACGTGCAACTCTTGCGGCTCGGCGGATCGGCAATTCAGTGGACCGCGTTGCAATCCAAGCAGATCGCGGCATCGGCGTTAACTCCGCCTGTAAGTTTCAACGCGGATGCCCAAGGATTTACCAGGCTCGCTGATACTTACGATTTGCCTTACCAAAATATCGGTCTGGTGATTAGAAAAAATGAACTCGAAAAAAGAGCGGACATCTGGCTGCGATTGTTGCGCGCCGTACAACGGGGTATCGGTGCGTGGTATGACGATCCGCGGTTAGCGAAGAGTGTTCTTGTCAAATATACCAAAGACAACGACCCGGTGATGTTGGATAAGACTTACGAATTTTTTACCAAACAGGCTGGCTTCAATAGGGATCTCACCTTTACGGATCGCGGCTTCGAGCAGATCCTCAGATTCTTTGGCAGCACGGTCCTGCCGGCGGCAAAGGACGCTTCGCCAAACCAGTTTTACGATACTAGAATTATCGACAAACTAAAGAAATGATTACCTGCGAGTTTCGCTACGGTGAGATCGAGCGAATCTTGTCGCTTGGGAAACGAGCGCGGATGTGTGTCGCTTGCGAGAAGATAAATCAATGCGCGGGCCAGATTCCAATTGTCCGCACTAGAATCCGGACTCAGGTAGATTCTGTCCGGTGACTGACCTTCGGGCTATTTTTTCTGCCCACTGATGAAGTCCAGCACGGCGCGATTGAAGATCTCCGGCTGCTCCCAGTAGGTCGAGTGGCCGGACTCGGGTATCAGCGCCACGCGGCTGTTGGGAATTTCCGCCGCGATCATGTGCGAGATCGACGGCGGTGTCGACAGGTCGGCGGCGCCGGAAATCACTAGCGTCGGCAGCTTCAAATCTTTTAACTTCGCTTGGGTGATTTCATTCTTTAGCGTCTGCCGATAGTCGCGGCCGATCAGCGCTTTGTGTTCGAGTTCGATCCACGCCTTCATGCCGGCGGGATTCGCCGCTCGATACGATGGACCGAGCTCGCGAAAATCGGCCGGCATTTTTTCCCAGCCCTCGGGGCGAATGGCGGCGGCCACTTTGGCGATCTCGCCGTCGCGCACGCCGAAGGAATTACTCGAAATGCTCAGACTCAACAGCCGGTCTTGATAAGAGAACGCGAAGTCCGAGGCGACGCTGCCGCCAGCGGCTGACGCGACCACGTGAAATCGTCCAAGGCCCAAGGCGTCGGCGAGGTGGCGCAGATCCTCGGAGCCGATGCCGGGATTTTTCACGTCGAAGGGCGCGGAGTTATAGTAGCCTCGCCGCGAATAGGCGATGACGCGGTAGCCGGCCTTGGCGAACACCGGCTGCTGGTAGCTCCAGATCAGCGCGCTGCCGGTCGCCGGATGCAGTAGCACGATCGGCACGCCGGTTCCGCCGGTGTCCCAATACCAAAGTTTGGTGTCGGGAATTTGTGCTTGGCCGTCCTTGGCTGGTACCTGCGTGGGAATTGGAATTGGTTTCATCGTATTACCTATGGTTTGGCTGTCTGCTTTTTCGATTGGGCCGATGCCGAACGCTGCCAATCCTGCAGCGAGCGCAATATTTCGCAAGAACGCGCCCGCTTGCTGGGCGCACTTGAGAGTATCGCTATTGCCCATCGTTGCTCATTTTTCCTCAGTTTCGATCCGAGGATCGTTTATTCCCCGACCAGCGTGATGTTGACCAACCATTGGTGCGCGTCGGTGATCTTGCCATGATCGGCGGTGCGAGCGATGGCGACTGCGGTGGCAGGTCCGTCGTCGAAGGTCGCTTTACCTTGGGTCGCGGCGTGCACTTGCCACTGCTGGGTGTCGACTGTGCAGGTGAAGACGGTGGAGCCTTCCGCCATGGCCCCCGTTTGACGCTGGGTCACCGTCACGCGCAGATACGTCCTCTCGCGCTGGTTGCATCTAATCGGCCCCGTCGCGATGATGTGGCGGCCGTGGTCGGCCACGATGGCGACGCCGTCAATGGTGTTCATTGAAACCTTTGCGAACGCTAGCGGCGCGAGGAATAGGCCCGCGAGCATCAGGACAATGGCCGATGATACGAGGCGGCGCCGATGGTTTTTGACTTGGTGAACAAGCAGGGTCAACGCTCTTAGATATCGATGGCGAAGCCGAGCGCCGCTGTGAGTTGTCGGTATCGATTTGTCGTTCACAACTTTGTCCTCCTAAAAGTTGTCGCCATACGTTTCAATTAAAAAACCTCGGCTTGAAGTCGATTCTTCCATTCGTCATTCCCGCTCTTATCGTCACCCCGGTGAAAACCGGGGTCCATCCGCATCCCCTTAACCTGGATACCGTTTTCCAACGGTATGACGGACGCTGTCCGTCACCTGGATGCCGGCCTTCGCCGGCATGACAAATCTTTTTCTCGCCGCAAGACGAGGCCTTTCAGCCGTCTCCCAATTGGGCCATTCACGTGGTAGGGCTTATATCGAAAACCTCTGGAAATAGTCAAGCTGGGGAGTTGCGGCGAGCGGGGTTCAGTTCCGCCAATACTTGTAGGGGCGGACCGATGTGTCCGCCCGTTCGGAGGGCCGACACGCAGGTCGGCACCTACATGAGATGCAACGTTAAAATCAAGCCGCACCACTACTGGTCGCGGTGAGCGGAGTCGATTTCGCGGTCACCGTTTCTTATACAGCCCATCGATAAACCCGTTGTCGTCGAATTCTTTTATCAAGCTCATGTCGGCGAAATCTTCGGGTTTCGCTGAGCGCACTTTCGGATCTTTCTCGCTGAGTTCGGCGAGGGCTTCTTTGATGGCGTCGAGAGACGGATAGGGCTTCTGCGGCACCAGGCGCGAAAAAAACTGGTAGCTGTCTTCCAAGGCGTCGTTGTCGTCGGTCTTGACGTATTTGCCGATCACCTTTTTGCTGAACTCTTTGTTGGTCTTGTACAGATGGATACCTTCGAGCAGGGCGCGAGTAAGTTTGCGCACGGTCTCGCGCTTGTCTTTAATGAACGAAATCCGCGCGGCCACCGGCGTGGTCGGATAGGCTCCGCCGAAATCTTCCGGTTCGGCGATGATGTTCAATTTAAATTTGCGCGCGAGGTTGGTCACCGGCGGCTGGGCGACCATGCCGTGCACCTGTTTGGTTTGAATCGCCGCGAGTCGTGCCGGTTGGCCGCCGGGAATCTGCAGCACGGCAACATCGATATCGGGACGCAATCCCCACTTGATTAAAATTTTGCGCGTCGCGTAATCCGAGTTGGAACCGAAGCGGCTGACGGTAAGTTTTTTGCCGCGCAAGTCTTCCGGCTTTT
Source organism: Deltaproteobacteria bacterium (assembly GCA_009692615.1). Taxonomy (NCBI): domain Bacteria; kingdom Pseudomonadati; phylum Myxococcota; class Myxococcia; species Deltaproteobacteria bacterium. The sequence continues at coordinate 5,830 of SHYW01000012.1, forward strand.
TGATTTCCGGCGACACCACCATGCTGTAGGCAAGAACATTTAATAGGCCTGCAATCAGCGTGATATCGGCGCCGCGCAGCTTGGCGACCACCGGCGCATTGCCGCCGACCTGTGAGATCGGCATATCGCCGGACATCATCGCTTGAGTCGCGCGCGAGCCGCCGTCGAGGTAGATCATGATCACGTCCAGGCCGTTTTTCTCGAACAGCCCGGCTTCTTTGGTGATCCAAAACGGCGCCTGCGAGCCGGCGATGGCGCTCCAGCCGATGGTGAGTTTTTCGAGCGGGGCGGATGCGGCACTGCTTTCGCGAGGCCGCACGCTGTCTAAAAGCGAGAACATTAAGAACGCTGAAACTATAATTCTTGAAATCCGCATGACGTGCAATTGTCTCCGTTCGAACGATGGGTATCTCTGCGCTCCACCGATCCTACAATCAATACTAAGAATCTCGTTACGCTCTATCGAACACCTGGGCGGGATAAGATCGAAACACGTCATCGACGGTAACGATGATAAGATTTTTTTCAATTGCCTGGCAGACCAACATTCGATCGAAAGGATCGCGGTGAATCGACGGTAGCGTCGCGAGTTGCTGAACGCTCGCCTCGTCGAGTTCCAAATTCGTAAACTGGTGTCGGTCGCGTTGTTCGGGAAAATATTTTTCTGGCGGTTCCGGCAGCGGCAACCTACCGAGTTGGTGCTTAATGATGGTTTCCCAGAGCGATACTACGCTCAAAAACACGTCGTTATTCGGCTGGCGTATCGCGTCGCGCCACTTGGCCGGTAATCGCGAATCCCCAGCGATGAACCACAGGAACACATGAGTATCGAGTAGGAACTTCATTTCCCCTCGAATGCTCGCAGCAGTTCCTCCGGCAAGGGCGCATCAAAGTCGTCCGGGACTGTAAACTTTCCTTTACATAAGCCAAACGGACGCAGCTCGGTGGAAGGAGACAGGCTGACGGGTTTGACCTCGGCGACGGGTTTACCGGCGCGGAGGATCACTATCGTCTCGCCTGCTTCGACACGCTTGAGGTACGCAGCCATATCGCTCTGGACATCTTCAATGTTAATGTGGGTCATGATCGGATTATCGCTCAGAAATAGATCACAAACAAACCCAGCGATCAGAGATATTCATGGTCGTCGGATAGTTGCTGAAAAGCTCTCACGCCGCGCTCTCCCACTTATCCACGTCAACTTCCCAACCTTTGGTTTGGGACAAATCCAACGCATTGCCTTCGAGATCGCGAAAACGAAATTCGGCGTAGGGGCGGGTCGACGGACGCGGGGCGATTTTTAGCACGCTGCTCAGTTCCGCCATGGTCGCTTGCATTGTATTAGTCAAAAAGCCGATGTGGTTGATGCCGTACTTGGCTTCGTGGCCTTCCACCGGGCTGTAGAACGGATGGATCGCTAGATGGGTCTTGCCGTCGGCGCAGAAGCGGTTGCCGAGTCCCTGCTGGCGGCGCTGGTAGCTCGACGGAATTTCGCGTAGGCCCAACACCTGGGTGTAGAACTGCAACATGGTTTCGGGATCGAGAGCGTTGTAGGCGATGTGGCGCACGCGCGGGAATTTCTTCTCTTTGCTAGCGGGCACGCCGAAACTTGGAGTGGAGACCGTCACCGGCCGGCATTCGGGATCGTGTAGGCGAATCTCGCCGTGCTGTAGGTCGTTCGCCTCTTGGATGATCATGCCGCGCGGATAGATTTTCAAAAAGCGGCCTTTCACTGCTTCGAGATCGTCGACTTGCACGCCGATATGATGCAGGCCGTTGTTCATGTGCAGTTCGCCCAGCTCGGGACGATTCTTGAAAAATGTCAGATTGTAAAAACCATCGGTGATGGTGATGTCGCCTTCGGGTGAGCGGCCGAGTTCTTCGGTGCCGAGAAAACGCTGGTAGAAATCGACCAACTTCGCCGGATCTTCAGCGAGATAAGCAACGTAGCGCAGTGTAGCCATGGTAGCCCTCCTTCAAGTACGGGTAATGTAAACTATCTGCCAGGAAAAATCTTGCGTCAGTGGGAGATGAAGGTTTCGCGGAACATTTTTATCAAATCGTTGGACCGCGGGCCCCATTTTTCCCGATTAGGCGTGAGCCAGCGAAAGTTGGCCGGTGGGTTGAGTAAATAGGTGACGTCTCTGTGCCCCATGCGTCGTCCCCGTTGGGCAAAGTAGCTCTGGTTTTCTTTGCCCATGAGAAAATCCATCAACAGCGCCGCGCCATGGGGCCGGGCGGCATTCTTGGCGATCCACGCCGCGTTGGGCGCCTCCGCGATGATTGGATTGAGAAAGACGTAGTTGGTCGGGGTGCTCGCCTGCCGCGCGCGATAGGCGATATGATCGTATTGCTCCAACACGATCTTGAACTCGCCGGCGGCGAGCAACTGGCTGAGCAGGGTGTGGCCGCGGCGCACGGCGATGTCGCGACCGGCCAATTGTTTCGCAAAGCGCAGACCGCGCTCTTCGCCCATGGAGTCGAGCAAGCCGGCAAACCATTCGTAGCTCTCTTGGTCGATGGCCAGGTGGCCTTTCCATTTTGGGTCTAACAGGTCGTTCCAATCTTTGGGCAGCTCGTCGGGTTTCACCAACTTGGTGTTGTAGTGCAGGAGATAAGCGGTGTTGTAAAGCCCATTGAGCCAACCGTCCTTGTCGGCGAAACCTTCGTGCAATTGCTGGCGCAGCGGTGGGCGCGTCCGCGCCACGGCGCCGCTAGCGCGCAACTCGTCGAGATAGTTTGCCGACATCGTGATTAGATCGGCGTCGAGTTTGCCGGCCAGCGCTTCGGTGCGAATCTTGTTGGCCAAGCGCGCGTGGCCGAGGCGAAACTCTGCTATTTTTAGATAAGGATATTTCTGCTCGAACTGTCGCTTGAGGTCTTGCAGGTCGGCGACGTTGAAAGTCGTGTAGAAAACCACCCGGCCTTCTTTGCGCGCTTCCCGTTCAAGAATAGTTTGCCGTTCCGCCGCGGGGCGGCGATTTAACTGATCGAGGTTTTCCTCGACTGTGGCCCCGAAAGCGGCAATGGCGCGCAGCAAAATCAGTAACGGGACAAACCACTTCACGGCGGTTCTCTCAAACTAATCGCGGATTTTTTGCGTGAACCATTCGAGCGGCAGCGGATGGCCCAGCCCTTTCGCTTTAGCCAAGTTGTACGCCGTGCCTCCCACCGCCGCGAATTGCAATCCCTGAGTGCCTTGGTTGTTGAGAAATGTAACCTGCTGATCGTTGGCTCTGCCGATCCACTTGCCGGCCATGATGTCGGGGATCGTGCCGATGTCGGGGTTGTCGATCTCGTGGTGCGGTGACGAGGGAATTTTTTTCTTTTCTTCGGGACTGCCGGCGATAAAGCCGAACATGCCGTCGCTGCCGGTGACGACCTCGGGCGCGTTGCGGTCCGCGTACAAGGTCGAAGTGCCCAACCGGGCGCGCACATCGGCGCGCGCGAGGATATCCGGGCCGGCCTCGTTGTTGCGCACGTTGTTGATGTGCATGCCGGGTTCGAGCCATTCGGCTTTGATGACTGGGATTAAAGAATCCGTCGTCAGTGACACAATGTCGGCGCCCTTGAGGGCCTTCTCCGGCGAGTCGACGGCGATGACTTCGATGTCGAGCTTTTCGGTCATCTCGGCGGCGAATGCCTCGCGGTTTTTCTTGGTTGGGCTGAACACGCGCATGACTTCCAGCGGCCGGACATGTTTGATCGCCTCGGCGTAGGTGCGCGCCATGCCGCCGGAGCCGATCATGGCCATAACCTTGGCGTCTTTGCGCGCTAGGTATTTCGTGCCTAGACCGGCGCAGGCGCCGACGCGCATATGCTGCAAGTAGCCGTCATTCATGATCGCCAGCGGTTCGCCATTGCGCGTGCTGGTGAGAAAAATCAGGCCGCAGTAATTGCCGCGCTCCATGCAATATTTATCTTCCACCATGAAGCCGTCCTGATTTTCCCAGGCGAGCATGTCGGACTTCATGCGGATGGCGAACATGCCCAACTTGCGCGACGCGCCCTCCATGGTGCCCCAACGATAGTAGTGGGGGTCGTTGGGCACGTAGAAATCGATGCGCGGCCGATAGCCGGCCTTGAGTTCGTTCAACTCGCGGTAGGCGTCTTCCATGGCGTCGATGCAGGTCTTCATGTCGAGCACCGATTCAATCTGTTCGTTGGTTAGAAAAATCATTGGCGCTTCGTCTCCCTACCGGATAACTGTCGTTGACACCGGCTTTCACTGATTGATATAGCCGTTCATATCTCACTAGCAAGGCGGCCACAATGCTTATTCTCAGCAACGAAGACATCGACAATTTACTGACGGTCGAACTGGCTTTCAACGCGCTGGAAGGCGCCTATCGGAGCCAAGCCCAGGGCGGCGCAGTCAACCGCCCGCGCAGCGATCTTTATCTTCCCGGCATCCATGAGGGCAGCGTCTACGCTTTCAAGACCATGGAAGGCGGGCTGGTCGAGTCGCGGGTGGTGGCGCTACGGCTCAATTCCGATGTCATCCAATGGGAGAATCGCGGCGACCGCGTAGTCAAAGATAAAGTGCCCAAGGCTCCTGGCAACAAGTGGGTCGGCTTGATTCAATTGTTTTCCGCCGAAACCGGCGAACCGCTGGCGATGTTTCCTGACGGCGTGGTGCAGGGTCTTCGGGTCGCGGTGACCAGCGCTTTGGCGGCAAAACATATGGCGCGGCAAAATGCCTCGGTATTGGCCGTCTTCGGTTCAGGCTGGCAGGCGCGCGCTCATGTGCGCGCCTTTTGCGCCGTGCGTAAGATCGCCAGAGTCCAGATCTATAGCCCGACCAAAGAAAATCGCGAGAAATTTGCCGGCGAGATGGCGCAACTCGTCGGCGTGCCGGTGCACGCGATGGCGTCGGCTGAAGCGGCGGCGCATGGCGCCGACATTCTGGTTGCCGCAACCAACGCGATCACCCGGGTGATTCCACCTGAGTGGATGAAGCCGGGCGTGCATGCCACTTGCGTCAAGATCTCCGAGCTGGGCGACGAGACCTTTCGCAAAGCGGATCGCATCGTGATTCACGCGAAGAACTTCGCGCCGGAAAACTATATCGCCGGCTATGGCGACGAAAAAGTCTGGGCCCATGATCCGATCGATTTCATTCGCGGTGTCAAAAAGTCCGCGGCCGACGCGGAAGCGGCGCCGTTTTGGATCGATGCCCCTGAACTGAAGGACGTTATCGGCGGCAAAGTGCCGGGACGGACCTCCGAGCAGGAGATCACTTGTTTCATCAATAACATCGGCCTGGGAATTCAATTCGCAGCGGTCGGCAATGCAGTTTACTTGGCGGCCAAAGCCAAAGGGGTCGGCCGAGAAATTCCGACGGATTGGTTCCTCGAAACAGTGCATCCGTAAGCAGATTGGTTTCGCATTAGGAGGACGCCCCGGTGTGTAGGGTGACTGGCGAGAATGATGCGGCACATTGCCCAGTGAGAGCTTGGTGCTTACTCGTTTTAGTGTCTGCTTTCCTTGGCTGGGTGCCAAAGCTAACTTCCGCGGCCCAACCTGAGACCCTCAACTTGAGCTATTCGGCGGCGGTGGTATCCGGCGCGCCATTCTGGATCGGCCATGAATTGAAACTGTTCGAGCGTGAAGGGTTGCATTCGCAACTGGTTTACATCAACGCCGGACCGCGCGCCCTGGCAGCGATCTTGGCTGGGGAAGTTCAGCTTTCACTCTCGGGCGTCAATGCGATCGTCTCGGCGTTCGCTCAGGGCAGCGATCCGGTGGCCCTCGCCGGTGCCGTGAACACCATCAACGTGTCGGTTTATGCCCGCCCGGAAATCCGCAGTCCGGACGATTTGCGCGGCAAGCGCCTGGGCATCACGCGCTTCGGCGGGTTGACCGATGTGGCGGTGGTCTATGCGCTCAAGCAGTGGGGACTCACGCCGGGAAAAGACGTGGCGATCATCCAGATGGGCGACGCGAGCTCCGTGGTCGGCGCGCTCGCCGGCAACGTCGTCCAGGCCGCCGGACTTCAGGCTCCCTTCACCGTTCGCGCGGCGCAATTGGGCCATCGCGAGTTGATCGACCTGTCGAAATCCGGCCTGCAGTATCAAAACACTGTGGTGCTCTCGACGCGCTCGTTCGTCAAGCGCGCACCGGAGACCGTGCGCCGGTTCATGCGCGCCTACTCCACAGCTCTGAGCGTGTTTCACACGCAAAAAGACACCACTCTGAAAGTCATGACCAAGTATCTTAAAGGACTGGATGGGGTGGTCTTGGATAAGAGCTATGAAGCGTTTCGCGCTTGGATGCCGGAGATTCCATATCTCAACCATCCGGGCATGGAGACGGCGATTCAATTGACTCCCCTCGGCGGCAAAGAGAAAGAGATCAAGGCGCGCGATCTTATCGATGAAACTTTCGTCCGCGAACTGGACCAGCAGGGATTTTATCGCGCCCTCTATAAAAAATAGTGCGGCGGTGAGAGTTTATTCGAACCGAACTTCAAGGAGCAAGACATGCCCGGAGTTTTAGACGCTGACACGCATATCGCCGAGTCGGAGGCGATGTGGAGTTATATCGACAAAGAGATGTATCCGCGCCGGCCGGTGTTGACGCGCATACCGGACGATACTTGGTATGGCGAGCGCAATGCGTTTTGGTTGATCGATGGCGAGATATTTCCCAAGCCGGCCGGCAAGGCGAGCTTTAGTTTGATTACGCCGTCGGCACAGAAGAAAGAGTCCGGCCGCGGCGATATTCATCTGGCCGTGCGGGAGCTGACCGATCCGCTGGCGCGGTTGCAGGACATGGATAAAATTGGCGTCGAGGTCCAAGTGATTTATCCGACCTTGTTTTTGGTTTATCTCACCGACGACGCCCAGCTGGATATCGCGCTGAGCCGTGCGTACAATCGCTTTATTGCTAACGCCTGCGCGAAAGCACCGGACCGGCTCAAGTGGGTGGCGATCCCGCCGCTGCGCGATATCGGAGCGTCGTTGGTGGAAATGAAGTGGGCCAAGGAGCAGGGTGCGGTGGGAGTGTTTTTGCGCGGCATGGAAGGCAATTTGACACTGGACAATCCGTATCTCCATCCGGTGTATGCGCTGGCGCAGCAACTCGATCTGACCATCTGCATCCACACCGGTTCGGGTAGCCGGCACTTGATGCAGCCTTTCGATGTCGAGCGCAATCATACCTTCGCGCATAATCGTGTCCTGCCGGTGGTCGCCTTCCGCGATCTGGTGGCCAATCGCATTCCCGAGCTGTTTCCCAAGCTGCGCTTCGGCTACATCGAAGCGGCGGCGAGCTGGGTGCCTTATATATTTCACGTGTTGCGCCGCTCCGTGCGTTCCGATCTAAAGAATAAGAACCCGCAAGATCTATTTCGCGACTACCGCTTCTGGATCGCCTGCGAGGCCGACGAAGAGTTGCCGCATCTGCTCAACTATATCGGCGAAGATCACCTCGTCATTGGCTCCGACTACGGTCACAACGATCCGTCGAAGGAGCCGGAGTTCGTCAAAAACATGCGCGCGCGGGAGGATGTCGCGCCCAAAGTAGTCGAAAAAATCTTGTGCGAAAACCCGCGCCGGCTTTACGGATTGATCTAGTGATTTTCCGGGAGGTGCTCATGTGCTTGCGGTTACGATCAACGATTAGATTCATCGCCGCCGTTTTTGCGGTGCTTATTGTACAAGTCGAGGCCGGTTCCGGCGCGCAACTCGACACGCTCAATATCAGCTATTCCGCTCTGGTCCCCTCCGGCGCGCCATTTTGGATCGCCCAGGATCTCAAATTGTTCGAAAGAGAAGGGCTCAAGACGCAGCTGATTTATATCAACGCCGCGGCGCGTGTCATGGCGGCGATCCTGGCCGGAGAAGTGCAAGTTTCTCTGTCAGGGGTGAGTCCGCTGGTGTTGACCTATGCCCAAGGAAGCGATCCGGTGGCGATCGCGGGGGCGGTCAATCAGATCAATGTTTCAATCTTCGCGCGTCCGGAGATTCGCAGCCCGGAGGATTTGCGCGGCAAGCGGCTGGGCATCACCCGCTTCGGCGGGCTGACCGATTTCTCGGCCCAATACGCGTTAAAAAAATGGGGCCTGCAGCCGGTAAAAGACGTTGCCATCGTGCAAATCGGCGATGCCAGCGCGCTGATGGGCGCCATGGCTGCCAACGCGCTCCAAGCCGCCGCGCTACAGCCGCCATCGACAATGGTAGCGGCGCAACTTCGCTACCGCGAGCTGCTCGATCTGTCCAAGTCGGGACTGGAGTATCAGAACACCGTGGTGCTGACCACGCGGTCATTATTGAAAAATTCGCCGGACAAGTTTCGCAGATTCCTGCGTGCTTATTCCGCGGCGCTGGCGGTCTTTCACGGCCAGAAAGACCTTTCGGTCAAAGTCATCGGCCGTTATTTGAAAGGGATGGAGCCGGCGATATTGGAGAAAAGTTGCGAGGCTTACAAAGCTTGGGTGCCAGAGATTCCCTATTTGAATCGGGCGGGCATGGAAGCCGCCATCGGCCTTACACCCGCGGGGAGCAAAGAAAAAGAGATCAGATGCGGCGATCTCGTCGACGAGTCCATGATTCGCGAATTGGAACAGCAAGGCTTTTTTCGCGCGCTCTACAAAAAGTGAGGTGCGTGCGGATCATTGTCGATCGACGGAGTATCGCGATACAGTGCCAACGGGTTAGAGAAAAAATCAATCGGGAGAATTTTTATGCTGCTCATCACCGATCCGGAAGTAAGACAGGTGCTCAACATGCGCGACTGCATTGACGCGATGGAGCGGGCTTTTGCCGAGGAGGCGCGCGGCATCGCCGTGAACAAGCCGCGCACGCGCTATAAAGTCCCGCCGGATCTCGACAAGCCCGGCTACATGGCCAACATCATTCCCGGCGCGGTGCCGAGCTCGGGGGTTGCGGCGCTGCGTTACGATTCCACCATCGTGCAAGAGCGCGTGTTCGCAGGAAGCAAAAGGATGGATTTCCCGTCGCCGACCAAACGGAGTTGGGGATTCGTGTTGCTCTTTAGTCTAGAAACGGCGGAGCTCTTGGCGCTAATCCACGATTTCAGCATGTCGGCAATCCGGGTGGGCGCGACCACGGCGGTTGCCAATCGGGCCTTGGCTCGAAAGAATTCTAAAGTCGTGGGAATCTTCGGCTCGGGCAATGAGGCGCGCACCAACCTGGAAGCGATCTGCGCCGTGCGCGAGATCGAAAAGGTAAAAGTTTTTAGCACGACCAAAGCGCACCGCGATCGCTTCGCGGAGGAAATGACCGAATTGTTAAACGTCGAAGTTCAGCCGGTGAGCAGCCCCGAGGCGGTCGTCAAAGGATCTGATATCGTCATGTGCGCGACCAACTCGAGCGAGCCAGTATTCGACGGCCAGTGGCTGGAACCGGGGCAGTTGGTGACGACCATCGCCAACACCGACGGGGTGCACCGGCGCACTGAGGCGGATGCCACGACGATGCTGCGCGCCGACTTGATTGTGCTCAACAATAAAGAGACGGCGATCACCAACCAACAGCGCGAGCTGCTCGACTTGATCGACGGCGCTAAATTCGGTTGGGACAAGGTCTGCGAGTTGGGACAAGTGCTCGCCGGCGCGCACGCCGGCCGGAGCAACGACCAAGAAATTATCTACTACAAGAGCAACACCGGTGTCGGCATTCAATTCGCCGCCGCCGGGGCGTTGATCTACCAAGCCTGCAAGAAGCAGGGGTTAGGACGAGAGTTGCCGGGTGAATGGTTCGGCGCAGATTTGAGCGAGTGGATGGACAAGGGCTTTATGCCCTCGCCGTAAAGGAGCGAGACTTTGCTTCACGGGAGCCCAGGCGTTCGTGAAGCTCGCTCGGGCGGCGATCGATCCGTTGGTCGACTAGACATTTCAAGGGTCGTAAAATTCGTTTAGGTTTGGGGGGTATATGGCGCTTTTTTTTCATTCCGACGACGTCGATGAATTTCTCTCTTTGACCGATGCGGTGCGCGTTGCCGAAGACGCGCTCGGTAACATCCCGGGGCGCCAGGGCGTCAACGCGCCGCGTAAGCGGCTCAATCTGCACCGCCAATTCGCCGAAGCAAGCTTCGACACCGTGCTCAACATCTACGCCGGCGGTTCGGCCAGCTATGGCGCCATCGGCGCGCAAGTGGCGCTTCATCGTAAGACTATCGAAGGCAACGTACAGAAAACCCCGCCGTACAATCCCGATCAGACCGAGCTGGCGCATCTCTACGATGTCGATACCGGGTCGCTACTGGCGATTATGGCGCACCGGCCGCGCCATGTGAAAGGTGTGGCGGATTTGCGAACGCCGGCTACCAGCCTGGTCGGACTCGATCGGTTGGCGCGCAAAGACGCGCGCCGCGTCGGCATCTACGGCTCGGGCAATCAGGCGATCTCGACGTTTATGGGGCTTACGGAAATGCGCCAGATTGATAAGGCCAAAGTCTACAGCCCGACGAAGGCGAACCGCGAGAAATTCGCAAGGATCATGAGCGAGAAAACCGGTGTGTCGATCGAAGCGGTGAGCGAGCCGAGGGCGGCGGCCAAGGATGTGGATATCATCTTGTGCATGACCAATACCATCGTGCCGGTCATCGACGGTTCATGGTTGGAAGAGGGGCAGTACATCATTTCGGTGGTCGGCAGCAATATTGAGTTGGTCAAGAGCGGCGCCCTCGACAAGCCGCGTCGCGAGATCGACGACGGCACGCTCAAGCGCTGCAGCTTCATTGTCGCGTTGTCGAAGGAACAAGCGATCGACTCGCAGCAGGGAGACATTTACTGGCCGGTAGAAAGCGGTGTTATCGGATGGGACAAGGTCGTTGAGATCGCCGATATTCTTGCCGGCAATGCGCCGGGACGAACCGACGATAAGCAGATCATACTTTATAAGAATCAGGGCGGGCAGGGAATCATCGATATCGCCCTGGCCAAACATCTCTACGAGTTGGCGCGGGAAAAAGGCATCGGCACCGAGCTGCCGATTCGCCCTCGACCGTCACACACGGGCACGGGATGGAGGGATTCATTTTGACCCAGTTATTCTTTCTCACGCGCGCTTTGGTTCTTCTCGCGTATTTCTTAGCTTGCGCTCCGGTTTCGTTGCACGCCGAGCCGGTGCGGATTTCCTATTCGGCGATTTCCTGGTTGATGACGCCGGTGTGGATGGCGGACGAGTTAGGCTTGTTCAAGAAGTATAATTTGGCAGCTCAGCTCATTTACATTCCGTCGAGCGCGACCAGCGTGCAATCGCTCTTGGGCGGCAGCGTTGACGTGATCACCCCTGGCAGCAGCGGTGTAGTGATCGCCGCCGCCCGCGGCGTGCCGGTCGTAGCGGTGGCCGCCTCGACCCGGCGCGCGCCGTTTACGCTTTTCACTCAACCCGAGATCGCCAGGCCCGAGGAGCTGAAAGGCAAGATTACCGGCGTCACGCGGTTTAACTCGACCACGCATATGCTGACCGTGCTGATCTTGCGCAAGCTCCATCTGGAGAATTTCGTTGCCGTGCGCCAGATGGGCGACGTGCCCGCCATGCATAACGCGTTCGAGCAAAAGCTTATCGCCGGCATGGTCAGTTCCTACCCTCCCAAGGCGCGCCATCGGGCGCTCACGGATGCGGTCGCGCTCGAGATTCCCTACGCCGGCAGCATGATGACCGTAACGCGAAGCTTTCTCCAGGAGCGGCGCGATACGGTGGAGCGGGTGCTGCGCGCCTACGTCGAAGGCATGGCGGCGTTCCTCGGCAACAAAGAGCGCGCCAAGAACATTCTGGCGAAGTACATGCGGCGTAATCAGCCGGAGTTCTTGGAAGAGACGTTTGACACCGCGGCAAAGTATCTCGAACCGATTCCACGCGTCGATCGGCGCATCGTGCCGGCGATTCTCGATTTCGCGGGCATGAAAGACGCTGACGCCGACGAAGTCGCGGCACGCGTGATCGACGATAGTGTGATCGACAAACTGCAAAAGGAAAAAGTCTTTGACAATTTATTCGGCAAAACCAGGTGAGCTGCCCGCATGGGCCGACGAAACGTCGGTTTGACAGGCGGGACGCAAAGATTGTAATGACTTTGACGAATGCGCGTTCTGCTTGAGTCTCACAAGTCGCTACCCGAGCATTAACGGTTAAAAGGCAGCCGGATCGAGGAGGATTATTTATGAGGAGCGCACATGACTTTAAGATCCCTGAGCACGATCCGGAATTGACCCACGTAGGTGCCGGGACTCCTGGTGGCGAGTTACTGCGCCGCTACTGGCAGCCGGTTGGTCTTTCAGAGGAGCTAAAGGATCTTCCCAAGCGCGTTCGCATTTTGGGCGAGGATCTTGTGGCTTTTCGGGACCGCAAGGGCAGGCCTGGCTTACTTTTTTTTCGTTGCAGCCACCGGGGCACGTCTTTGGAGTACGGGCGAATTGAGGATCGCGGACTACGCTGCTGCTATCACGGCTGGCTTTACGATGTCGAGGGCAATGTTCTCGACATGCCATTGGAGCCTGCGGAAAGCACCTTCAAAGAGCGCATCCAGCATCCATGTTATCCGGTTAAGGAATTTGGCGGTTTAGTTTTTGCCTACATGGGACCACTGGAAAAAATGCCCCAGTTCCCGATTTACGACGTGTGGACCAGAGAAGGTGGTTTTTTAAAACCTCGCATGGGTCCTAGAGTCGGGGGCGCGGTCAACTGCAATTGGCTTCAAAGCGAAGAAAACCTCATGGATGCGCTCCATGGTGTCTGGCTTCATACCGTTCATAGCGGACCACAGTTTCCAACCGATCTGCACAATACTCTGCCGGATGAGATTCAATACGAAGAGACCGAGATGGGCATGAGGTTCGTAATGACTAGGAAACTCCGCAACGGAAAGTGGTGGGATGTCATATGGGAAATGATCATGCCGCTCAATATTCATCTAACCTATACCGACGAGCCGAAGACCGAGAACGTCCGCTCCATTGCTTTTTGTGTCCCTGTGGACGATACGCATCAGATTGGCGCCAGTATCCGGTGGGTGCCGGAACGTGAGATAGAAGAAAAAACCGGACGTGAAAAATTGGCCCCTGGGGGCATTTCTGACAGGACCTATGAACATACTCAGAGGCATCCAGATGACAAAGAGGCGCAGGAAGGTCAGGGTCCGATCGCGATTCACGCTTTGGAACATATTGCGAGTTCCGATAAGGGCGTCATCATGTTCCGCAAGATTCTGCGAGAGGCTATCGATGCCGTAAGGGAAGGGAGAGACCCGAAAGGAATTATTAGAGATCCCCACAAAGCTAGCTGTGTTTCCACAACCGGAGGAAGTATCGTCAGGGACTGACAATACACAGTTCATTTCATGCAGCGACTCATAGACAAAATCGATTGTTGGTTGATTTTTGGGTTAATAGCCTTTTCTGGACCCGATTATCTGCAAGCCGCCGATAGCGGTCGCATCGGGGCCAGAATAGCTTTTACCACCACCGGAGCGATCCAGGCACCCTTTTATCTGGCGAAGGAGACCGGCCTTTTCAAAAAGCACGGTCTCGACGTAGAAGCGATCTATGCGCCAGGAAATATCGCCATGAGAGCCCTGGCTGCGGGCGAAGTGGACGTCATTGGTGGGTCGGGAGCGTTCCCGATTGTCGCTTCGCTGCAAGGCCTCGATAATGTAATTATTGCAGCGAGCCAGAAAATTTTGGATTATCAGCTGCTGGTGCTTCCTCGCCTTGAGAAGCCGGCGGATTTGATCGGCAAGAAGCTTGGTATAAGCACTTTTGGCACGGCCTCCGACTTTTCTCTTCGCGACATTTTACTTCAAGTGGGAATAGACCCGGGGAAGGTTGCCATCGTGCAAATTGGCGATACATCGACGCGACTCGCAGCTCTTCTGTCCGGTAACATTGACGGGACTATCCTCAATCCCCCAACCTCGTTTATGGCCCGAAAAAAAGGGCTACGAATTCTCTTGGACAGCGGTGAACTCCGGATGCCTTATATCGGCGGAGCGGCGATCACGCTAAGGCGGGTTATAAAAGATTCGCCGGAAAAACTTCGACGTTTCATGCGGGCCTATATCGAGGCTACTTATGTTTTTAAGAGCAACCAGGAAGTCGCTCTTGCAACCCTACAAAAATATTCTCGTATTGAGGACCGGGAGATACTCAATGAAACCTATGCTTACTATGTAACGCAGTTTCCCTTGCTGCCGTATCCAACGCGAGAGGGTATCTTGGCTGTCCTGAAATCCGTTGCCTCAAGAATTCCATCGGCAGCCGATGCGAAACCAGAGGCGTTCATCGACACGCGCTTTGTTGCCGAATTGGAACGGGACGGTTTTGTCGCGCGGCTCTCTGCAAAATAAGTGTATGGATTTCCGGCGGCGTCGGCCACTCTTATGGCGACGAATGCCTTTTATCCCGCTTTCCTGCGAAAATGGTTAGAACCAGGGACGACCTTGATTTCAATTCTGAGTCGAGATTTGTTTGACCGGCGGCGTGCTGTATCATGATTTTTACCAAGCCTTGAAAGTTGCAACCGAGAAACCTTAACACTAGGAGTATCAACCATGACGGAACGATCCGAAAGCGAAGTTCTGCTGCTCAACAATGCCGAGGTCGAAAAACTTCTCACCGTCGAGAGAGTCATCGCCGCCCTGGATGAGGCTTATCTCGAACTCGACAAAGGACTCACCGCTAACCGGCCGCGGACTTTTACTTTTTCACCAACCGATCATGGCCGTTTTGTGGCGAACACCCATGAGGGATTGATTAGGAGCAAGGGGGTCTACGACATTCGCATCGTGACCCACAGCCGGCCCGATCCGAAGGTCGATCCAAGCCGAGTCAATTATTTCCACGGGGCGCTCAATTGTTCGCTCGACATGCTTTACGATATCAACACCGGCAATCTGCTGGCGATCATTCACGACGGCTATTTGCAAAAAATGCGGGTGCAGGCGACCAACGCCATTGCCGCCCGCTATATGGCGAGAAAAAACACCAAGAGCATGGCGCTGATCGGTTCGGGCTGGCAGGCCACCGCGGCCATCGAATCGATGCGTCACGTGCGGCCCATCGCCAAAGTGAATGTTTTTAGCCGGAGCGCGGAAAATCGCCAAAGGTTCGTCCAACGCATGCGCGCTACCTACGGCGACATGGAAATCAACGATTGTGACAGCGCCGAGGCCGCCATCAAAGGCATGGATATGGTGGTTGCCGCGACCAACTCCAACGAAGCGGTGTGCCGGGGAGAGTGGCTCGAAAAAGGCATGCACTTGACCGGCGTGTTGCCCTACGAGTTCGATCTGGATTGTTACAAGAAGGCCGATTACCTGGTCATTTTTAACCGGCTGCATGGCCGGGACTACGCCTTGCGGCGCGGCCCCGAAGAAGAGCCGCTCGATATTCCGCCCCATGCGGCCTTGATAAAAGACGCGCCGGAAATCGCCGATCTGGTTTCGGAAAAAGTGCCGGGACGAAGGAGCGATGACGAGATTACTATCTTCGCCAACGGCGGGCATGGCTGGGGGCATGACGGCGGGCCAGGCTATGGCATTCAATTTACCGCCATGGCCAAATTGATTTACGATCTGGCGCGCGAGCGCGGCCTCGGACGCAAGCTGCCGCTGGAATGGTTTCAACAAGAGGTGAACTCTTAGAAAATATTAGCGCTCGCTCTTGCAACCAAGCCAAACCAGGGCTGGTATCGAATTCGAAAAAGGAAAGCTGTGAACATGAAGATGCGGCCGAGATTGCTGCTCGCCTTGTTGGGAACGG
Source organism: Deltaproteobacteria bacterium (assembly GCA_009692615.1). Taxonomy (NCBI): domain Bacteria; kingdom Pseudomonadati; phylum Myxococcota; class Myxococcia; species Deltaproteobacteria bacterium. Next base: position 21,557 of record SHYW01000012.1, read on the forward strand.
TTCTGCCCGCCACTCCCGCTTTCACTCAAGAGCGCGTGCGGATTTCCTACAGCTCGGTGGAGGCGCCCAACGCCAACTGGTTTATCGCCCATGATCGCCGGCTTTATCAGAAATACGGCGTCGACGCGGAATCGATATTTATCCCTAGCTCCAGTACCGTGATCAACGCGATCATCGGCGGCTCGGTTAAACTCGGCAACGGCACCGGTGGCGCGATCGCCAACGCTGTGGTGGCGGGCGCCAATCTCGTGGCGGTGGGAAGTTTCATCAACACTTTGCCTTACGAGCTGATTGTCCAACAGTCGATCAAATCGGCGGCGGACTTGAAGGGAAAAACCATCGGCATCGCGCGCATCGGCAGCGCCTCGGACGTCGCGGCGCGAGTGCTGATCAAAGGTTTAGGTTTAGACCCGGATAAGGATGTGGCGATCATTCAAGGCGGCGGCGGTTCGGAGCGAGTAGCGGCGTTTCGCGGCGGCAGAATCGCCGGGTTCCCATCGCCGCCTGGAATCATCCACTTAGCTAAGGGAATCCCGCATAGAGTTATGATCACCACCGCCGACCTGCCCAAGGGTTTGCCGTTCCCCTATGTTTGCGTGACCACTACCAAGAGCTATCTCGCGAGCAATCGTGAGACGGTCAAGCGAATTCTGATGGCGCTGATCGAGGCCACTCATTTCTTCAAGACCCGCAAGGAGGACAGCAAGCGGCTGCTGGCGAAGTATTCCAAGCAGGATAACGAGGCATTCTTAGAAGGCTCCTATGTCGGCAACGAACCGATCTACGAACGCGTCCCTTTGGTAACCCGGGAAGGGATGGAGATTCAGATCAAGGAAGCGATTGGGCGGCGTCCCAATGTCAACTTAAAGACTGACGACATCATCGACGACAGCCTGGTTTTGCAACTGGAAAAAGAAGGCTTCATCGAGCGGCTATATAGAAAGTGAGAGAAAAATCGTAATGCTGATTCTTCGCCCGGAAGAAGTGGAGGGATTGCTATCGATGACGGAAGCGGTTGACGCTGTCGAGCAAGCCTTCGCCGATTGGGGGAAATATCCGCAGATCAATCTCACTCGGCGCCGGCTCCACTTCGGCGACGCGCGGCTCAATTCAATGCCCGCTGCGTTGCCATCTCGTGAAAAAATCGGCCTGCGCATTCAGAGCGAGATTCTCGCCGTCAGCGGCGGCGTGCAAACCTATCCTTCGCGCAGCCCGCTGGTCGATGTCTTGTTCGACACGCGCAATGCCGCGCCGGTGGCGATGATCCTGTCCTCGACCCAGCGCGGCTTAACGAAAGAAGGTGTGCCACTGCGGACTTCCGATCTCATGACCGCGGCGATCAGCGCCGTCGGCACCAAGTGGATGAGCCGAAGCGACTGCGGAGAACTGCTTTTATTGGGTTCCGGCAAACAGGCACGCAATCACCTTCTGGCTTTGCGCGCCGTGCGAGATTTGAAACGCGTCAGGGTCTTCAGTCCGACGCCCCAACATCGGGTGCGCTTCGCCGAAGAAATGACCGCGGCGCTCGATCTCGATGTCATCCCAGTCGATGACGTGCGGGAAGCTTTCGGTCACGCCGATATCGTCCTGGCGGCCACCAATACCAACGTGCCGGCGTTTTCCGGCGGTTGGTTGCGCGACGGCATGCACGTCACGTCGATCGTCGGCAGCAACATCGGCATGGTCCAGGCCGGCGTGATTGCCCACAAGCGGCGCGAGCTCGACGACGAGACATTGCGGCGAGCGGCGCTGATCGGCATCGCATCGCGCGAGTTGGCGATACAGGATCAGCAGGGCGATATCTACGATCAAGTCCAGGCCGGACAGTTGAGCTGGGATGCGATTGCCGAACTGAGAGAAATTGTCGGCGGGCAGAAAAGCGGCCGAAACAGTCCGGCGGATATCACGGTATTTAAAAACAACGGCGGCCAGGGTATCGCCGAGCTGGCGATTGCCGACTTGATCCTCACGCGTGCGCGGGAGCAAAAACTTGGCATCGAGATAAACTGGGGTGAAGGCTACTAACGAGGAGGGATTATGAAAAATCTATTCCTGCGTGTCTCCGGGTTGCTGCTATTACTGGACTTCGGCTTGGTAACCGTCGCGTTCGCGCAGTTGACCAAGCTGCGCGCGGCATATTCCGCTGAAAGCTCGTGGTCGCTCGCGACCTGGGTGGCGCACGACGCCGGTCTCTACAGGAAATACGGTCTGGACGTCGATCTGGTTTTGATTCGCAGCGCGTCAACCATAACGTCGGCATTAATCGCCGGCGAGACGCCGATGATTCAGCTCGGTGGCAACGGCACTATTCAAGCCGCTTTGCAGGGCGCCGACACGGTCAACATTCTCACCTTGGTGCCGATCATCCCGCAGAGTTTAGTAGTGACGCCGGACATCAAAGGGACTGAGGACTTGAGAGGAAAACGTTTCGGCGTGAGCCGATTCGGCGCGCTGAGCGATTTGGTCATTCGCCGATACTTGAGAAAGTTCGGCTTGGACCCGGCGAAAGACGTTACGATTGTGCAAATCGGCGGCATCCCCGAACTGGTGACTGCGATGAAGGCGGGAGCCATCTCCGGCGGCTCGATCTCTCCACCGGCACTCACGGTGGCTAAAAAATTCGGCTTCAAAGAGCTGGCCGATTTCGAAAGCCTCGATTATAAATACCCGGCGGTGGCGATCGCTTCGACCAAGAGTTTTATCCAGCGCAATCGGCCGGCGGCGCTGAATTTCATCCGCGGCGAGATCGAGGGCATCCACGCCATTCGAACCCAGAAAAATTTTGCCATCAATGTCTTGAAGAAATATATGCGCATCAACGACGCGGATGTTCTCGAAGACGGCTATCGCTACGCGCTGAAGTTTTTTCAGCCACGGCCCTATCCGACCTTGGACGAAGTGAGAGCGGTGCTCGACGAATATAAAAGTTTGCCGCAAGCGGCCACTGCGAAGCCGGAGAATTTCATCGATTTAACCCTACTGCACGACCTGGAGAAGGAAAGATTCTTTGATAAATTTAAATAGTAGCAATAATAGCAACGGCGGCCGGGCGCAGATTGAATAATCCAGGCTGGCTTCCGCGCCTGATTGCGTCTAATCTGCTCGGCAGGATTGGCAGGAGGTCGAGGTGAAACCGGTATTTTCCCTTCCAACAATTTGCGTTCTGCTGGTATCGCTTGATGGGCCGGTGTTCGGCGCGGAGGCGAAACCATCCTGGCAAGTGACTTGGGAAAAGACCGTCGCCGCGGCAAAAAAAGAGGGAAAGCTGAATTTTTACGTCGGCCGTTACGGCAGCGAGCCGTTACTCAACGAGTTCCGCAAAGAATTTCCCGAAATAAAAATCGTCACGGTCAACGGCGCGGGCAATTCGCTGGGAACCAGAATCATCACCGAGAGCCGCGCCGGTCATGTGGTCGCCGATCTTTTCAGCGGCGGCGCCAATACCAACTACGAAGTGCTCTACGAAGGCAAAGTCCTCGACTCGATCAAGTCGCTGCTGGTTCTTCCCGAAGTGGTTGACGAGAGCAAGTGGTACGACGGACGAATTCGCTATACCGACACGGAGCAGCGCCATGTGCTGGTCTATATCGCCAATCCGACATCATCGGGATTTTACTTCAACACGAATCTGGTGAATCCCAAAGAGTTCAAATCGTACTGGGATTTGGTGGCGCCCAGGTGGAAAGGTAAATTCGTCTCGCAAGATCCGATGGGAACCGGCCTGGGCGCGTCGCTGCAGCACTACTATTATCATCCCGAGCTCGGCCCCGAGTTTATCAAGAAATTATTCGGCGACATGCAGCCGACATTCGGCCGCGATCGTCGCCAGATCACCGACTGGCTCGCCCAGGGTCGATACGCGCTGTGCGTCGGTTGCCGCGACACAGCGAAGGCGAAGTCCCAGGGACTGCCGGTGGACGAAATGGACCAAGTCGACTGGAAGGAAGGCGGCCACATCACCTCGGGCGGCGGCTCCATCAGTTTCATCAAAGGCGCGCCCAATCCCAACGTGGCGAAAGTCTTCGTCAACTGGTTTCTCTCCCGCCGCGGCCAAATCGCCTTGCAAAAATATCTCGACCTCTACGGTGAAGACGGCCCCAATTCGCGGCGTATCGATATTCCCAAAGACATGCTCGTCCCGGTCAACCGCATGCAAGCGGGCAAAAAATATTTCGACGTTGCCGATCCCAAGTACGCCGACATGACGCCGCTGTTCGATCTGCTCAAGCAGGTTGTGAAGGTGAAGGAGGGGAAGTAGGTTAATTAGCGAGTGATGCGTCAATGCAATTTGTTGTCCCGAAGTATCGACTGATAGCTATCGTTTCTATACCTCTTATCCTCGCGGTACTTTCCGTATCCGCTTGGGCTGGACCTCGATATGACACACCCGAGGCCACCATACAAACTTATATTGATGCGCTCCGGCGAGGTGATCAGCCAGCAGTCTCAGTGTGTTTTGAACCTGAAGCTCACGACTTCTACCTACCAGGACCAATTCCTATCGATCAATTTATTATCCGCAAGCGGATTGTGTATGGTCCTTCTGATGAAAAAAAGTGGAAAGGCGTGGGATATACGGCGCGTATGATTAGAGGAGATATTGGGTTAGAGGTCGAGGAGACTATAGATGGCACCAAGAACAGCTTCTATTACAGACTACGCCGCGTCCGAGGGCAGTGGAAAATAGTAGTGCTCGCGAGCGACACGAGGTAAAAGGGTTCTATTGGTGGTGATGTGTCAATGGCTACGTAGCCTTGTGTCCAAAGGGAATCGCATCTTGCGGTCTGATAAATATCGCAAACGAAGGGAATGACGATGCGTAGGGTTTATCACAAGTGCCACTTCTGTGAGGGAGCTGTTACGGAGAAAAAGATTACCGCGACTATCGTTGGGGCGAGACTATGGTGACGGTCATCAAGAACGTTCCCCCGGGTGTTTGTCAGAATTGTGGTGAACAGTATTTTAAGGCGGCCATCGTCAAAGCGATGGAGAGGGTCGCCCGGTCCAAGCGCAAGCCGAAAGAGATCTTACAAGTTCCCGTCCGTGAATTAAGAGTCGCTTGATGTACTCGATGTGGTTCGCTTCGTTCACCACATCCGACGATACTCGAACTCACCAACTCCCGTTCGGCGAGAATAGCAGGGAGATTTCGCTTGTTTCATCCAGCCACTGGTACGTGCCGCTGTGATCCCGCGGCGTGCAAAACGGCGCTATCAAGTCAGCAACCTGACGCCACGTTGCAGCTGTTAATGCGCAATGAAAATCGTTTGCACCCTTGGCTTGGGTGAGTCCTAGATCGCATGTGTCTGCCCGGAAACAGATTTGGCAGTGATTGACCGGCTCGACCATTGCTAGATGGTTTAAGCAAAGAGTTGTCAATTGTCCGGTTGCCAGGCGCAAGATATCTTGCCTAAACAGTTCCGCTTGCGTCCAGTCGAAATCGAAAATACGTAGGATGGGACAGTCTAGTGCACCGTCCGGCAAATATTCGATTCTCATTTTCGCCCACTATTAGTCTAACGATAGCTCCGAAGATTCCGTTTCTATCGTTTCAATGCGGCATAAACCTTCTCCGCCGTGATCGGCAGATCGACAATCCTCACGCCGCACGCATCCTGCACCGCGTTGGCGATCGCTGCTGCCGTCGGCACGTTGGGAATTTCCGCGATCGCTTTGCCTTGGTAGGGGATTGGGCCTGCGGGGGTTTCCATCAGAAATGTCGTTAGCTTCGGCACGTCAGCGATGCAGGCCATCTTGAACTCGCCGAGGTTGACCGTCGGCATTTTGCCGTCGACTAGAGAGTTATCTTCCATCAAGGCGAAGCCCATGCCGTTGATGATGCCGCCGTCGATCTGGCCGGTGTAGCTCAAGTGATTCAATACTGTCCCGGAGTCGTGCACGGTGGTGAGCTTGGTGACTTTCACTTGGCCGGTACCGAGATCGACTTCGACTTCGGCGACTTGAGCGGCAAACGACGTGATCGGCGCGCGCGCCGGTTCGTAGATGCTCAAGTGCGTCAGCGCGCCGCCGTTTTGCGCAATGGCGCCGCGGATCATGTCGGTGCACGACATCGGCTTCTGTCCTGGCACGTTGTAGCGGCCTTTCACTTCTTCAATCTGCTCGCGCTTGCAGCCAAACTTTGCCGCCGCCAGAACCAGCAACTTTTCTTTCAATTCCGTGACCGCTTGATAGGCGGCAGTGCCGACGCTGTTGGTCGACTTGCTGCCGCCGGTGCCGGAGTCGTAGGGCGAGCTGTCGGTGTCGCCGACGCGCACGCTGACGCGATCGCGCGGCAGGTCGAGGACTTCGCTGACGATTTGCTGGACAACCGTATGAATGCCGGGGCCGACATCGGGCACGCCGAGGTGAACGCTCAGACTGCCGTCGCTCGCGACGGTGATCGCCGCGCCGGATTTTCCCGCGCCTGAGGGACGCTCGTAAACGGCGACGCCGCGGCCGACATTCTTCGCCTTCGGTTTATTCCAGCCGGAAACTTCTAACGCCTTGCTCAGGGTTTCCTTGACGACGATGCCTTGGAGTTTTTGTCCGAAGGGCGTCGGGTCGCCGGCATTGAGCAGATTTAACATTCTAAACTTAACCGGATCGAGGCCGAGTTCGCGGGCGATGATGTCGATCTGCGATTCGACGGCGAAGGTCGTCTGCGGGCTGCCCGGCGTGCGCGTCTGAGTGCAGGGAACTTGATTGGTGTAGGCGCACAAAGTTTCGACTTGGATCGCCGGAAAGCGATAGTAGCTCGCGGCGCGCCGCGGCCCTTGGACGGTGACTTCGGCGTTGGCTTTCAACGCCGCGTAGCCGCCGCCGCTGAACACCGCTTTGATCGCCATGGCGCAAATTTTATTTTCGCCGTCGACGCCCGTGCGCAGCGTGATCACCGCCGGATGGCGATGCGAGATCGCCGTCACTTCTTCGGTGTATTCTAAAACCAGGCGCACGGCTTTGCCGGTTTTCTTGGCGAGGAAATAACAGATCGGTGCTTCGGCAACGGAAGTCTTGCCGCCGAAATCGCCGCCGACGGGAAGAATTTGAACGTTGACCTTCGACTCTTCGATGCCGACATCGCGGGCGAAGCGTGTGCGTAGCGAGAAGGGCGCCTTGTTCGACGCCCAGATTTCGACTCGGCCGTCGTCGTGGACTTGCACCGTGCAAGCGTGGGGTTCGATGTAGCCGTGAAAGCCCAGCGGCGTGCGAAAGGTATGTTCGAAAACCCGCGCGGCTTTTTTGAAGCCGGCGTCGACATCGCCGTTGGACCACTTGCCGTAGGACTGCACGTTGGGCAGATCGATCGCGCAGTCGGGCGCGTTCTTGTAGACCTTGGGGTTGTCATGCAATACCGGCGCCCCCACTTTGGTGGACTCAACCGGATCGGTGACGAAAGGCAGTTGCTGATATTCTACGTCGATCAGATTCAACGCCTCTTCGGCGATCTCGTCGCTATCCGCGGCGACGGCGGCCACCGGCTCGCCGGCGTAACGTACTTTGGCGTCGGCCAGCAGCGGCATGTCCTTCATGCGCAGTCCGACCATCACGCCTTTGACGTCGGCGCCGGTGATGATAGCACGCACGCCGCGCAGCTTCGCCGCTTTACTAGTGTCGATGCTGACAATGCGCGCATGAGGCAACGAAGTGCGCAGAATCTTCGCCGCCAAGGCATTGGGAAACTTCAGATCGGCGGCATAGCGCATGTTGCCGGAAACTTTATCCGCACCTTCGATGCGGGGAACTGCTCGGTTGACGCTTTTGTAGGCCATCCAGTCCTCCGGAACAGAGTTGGAGTGTTGGAGTACTGGAGTGTTGGGGTTCGGAACCCATCACTCCAGTACTCCATTACTCCAAGCGTTAGATCTTTACCTTGGTAAAAACCTTCAATGGATTCTTCTGAAAGATTTTCAGCTTGTCCTCGGCGCTCAAGAAACCCAGGCTGTCGATCACCGGGATCATGTCGTCGGACGCTTTGCCGGTGTCTTTGCGAATGGCGCCGCCGGAGCCGGGGGATTCGGTGCCGAAGAGAACTTGATCGACGCCGCGCTGTTTGATGGCGGCTTCGAGATAATTCACGTCGTAGACGCAGGAGTCGAAAAATAGGTTCTTGCTGAAATCGCCCTGGCCGACGTGATGGTCGTTGGCGATGAAGCGGTTGAGTCCTCCGCCGCAGTGGCAGATGACGATTTTCAATTTCGGAAAGGTCTGAAATATCTTGCTGTGGCTGTAGAGCTGCATGGCGACGAACTCTTCGAGATAATTGTTCATCTGATAGTTGGCCGGAATGATTTCCAAGCGCCGGTCGAAGGTCGTCGATGGATGGACCATCAGCGGGACATCGAGTTGCACGGCTTTGTCATAAAGCGGGTGCCAGTACTCTTCATGCACGCCGGGCGTCTGTTTGTCGCCGGCCGGATCGGGATTCAGATAGGCGCCGACGAAATTTAATTCCTTGATGCAGCGTTCGAACTCGGGGAGACAGAAGCGCGTGTCCTGATCGCGGCATTGCGGTAGCTGGGCCATGCCGCGGAAGCGGTCAGGATGCAATTTAACGATGCGCGCGATCACATTGTTGGTCGTCAGCGCCCAGAACTCTTGCAGGAACGGCCGCATCCAGTGCCACATGGCGATGGGGCGCGGGCCGATCAGCTGGACGTCGATGCCGCGATCGTCCATGAATTTTAAATGGCGCTGCTGGGCGGCTTCCAACTGTTCGTCGCTCATGTCGAGTTTGCGATTGGGCGTGTTTTGCGAGACGAGTTCGGCGAGAAACTGACGAAACACCGCGGGTGTGGTCATGTGACCGTGAACGTCAACGGTGATTTGTCCGTTATGCATTATGCCTCCTATTGGGTCTGATGGGTTTCTAGTTGTGGAGTGTCAATTGTGTTTTTGTCATGCCGGCGCAGGCCGGCATCCATCCTGGTGCCCGCCCCGCCATCCCTGGATTCCGGCCTGCGCCGGAATGACGGAATTGGGAGCGTCGTTAATCGTCTTCAGGCGCCGGCACTTGGTGCTTTAAAAAAATCTCTTTTCTTTGTTTAGCCGACTCGATGATCGCCAGGCAAACTTCCAACGTCGCCATGCCCCAGGGGCCGGTGTGGCGAATCGGTTTGTCGAGGACCACGGCGTTGTAAAGTTCCATCAGCTCGGCGCGGCGCGACGGACCGCCGCCGCCGATGAGCGGCACGTCCTTGGTGCCCTCGTCGCTGTGGACGAATAGGCCGTATTGGGACTGGCGGATGTCGCCTTTTTCACATGTCGCGACCAGGATGCCGAGATCGTTGGGCAGCCATGGTTTTACTTTGCTGCGGTCGCGGATTTCGCTTTCGTTGGCGCCACCGATGCGCATGGCGTCTTTGTCGGCATTTTCATCGCGCGTGCCGTCGAGCAACGATTTGCGCACGGCGGCGCGTTCGGCTTCGCTGTAGCGGCTGTTCTGTCCGCCCCATGGGACCAATTCAGAGGCGAGAAAATAGCCGTAGCCGTTGTGCATCAAAGTTGCCGGCGTGCCGTCTTCGAATTCCATGAAGCCGGAATAGTAACCGGGAATCGGCCGGCCTTTGAACCACGATCCAGTCGAACCGCGCACGCTGCGCACCATGCCGCCGCCGAGTAGACGCAAGGTGTCGATCTGATGCGGCCCTTGGCGGTAGGGCACGCCGCCGCCTTGGTTGATGTCGAGTTCGTCCGCCGTGCGCGGCCGCAGCATCCAATCGGTGTAGGCCCACACATGCATCGCGCACAGCCGGCCGAGTTCGCCGGAGCGGATAATCTTGCGCATGGTTCTAATATGCGGGCCGAAGCTTTGGGTATGGCCGCAGAGTAATTTGATTTTATTCTTGATCGTCGCCTCGATCATCTTTTCCGCTTCGGCTAACGAGATTGCCATGGGTTTTTCGACGACAACGTGTTTGCCGGCGTTGGCGGCGATGATCGTGTGGGCGGCGTGAAAGCGATTGGGCGTCGATATCCAAACCGTTTCGACATCGGGATCGGCGCACATTTTTTCGACGCTGTCATAGGTTTTGGCGCCGTAGCGCTGGCGAAAGATTTCGAGCACACGCGGATTGACATCCGCCGCCGCCGCCAGTTCGAACTCCGGGATTTGCTCCATCGCCGGCAAGATCTCCGAGGCGCCGACGCCGATGCCGACGATGCCGAGCTTGAGCTTTCTAATTGGAGTTTCGTTAGCCATATTTCTACTTTCGTTGTGGGAACGCCTCTTTAGTTACCAGGAGTCGCACCCTGCCGCAAGCAATTGTGGGCGCTGGTAGTGGTTCAGTTTCGCCTGAAGGGGCGTCCATTAGCCGGTAGAACTGTGTGTCCGCCCGTTCGGAGGGCCGACACGCAGGTCGGCCCCTACAGTGAGATGCGATGTTAAAAACAAACTGAACCACAACCTGGGGGCTTCGCCGTTGGATCGCTGCTATCTACTTTTAATTGACACTTTTCAAGAAGATTGACAGCGGGAAACTTGGACAACGACACACACACGCCAGTATGTAGTTCTGTTGCGAGCGTGCATTGCATTCGGCAATATTTTCCATGCATACTTATCTCCAATGAAAGTCACAGGGGTGATCTAGCTCAGAGAAATCGTTGGCAAGCTGGCGCGGAAGCATAATCTAACGACCGATGAGGTTGAAGACGCCTTGCGCTCTGTACGGCGTTTCCGTTTTATTGAGACCGGAGACGTGGCCGGTGAAGACCTGTATGCGGCGTTGGGCAGAACGGCGGCGGGACGTTGCCTTATCGTTTACTTTGTGTACAAGAGGACGGGAGAAGCTTTGATTATCAGCGCCAGGAACATGACCAGGAAGGAAAAAAAATGTTATGCCAAAAAATAGCAATGCGCGAGATTCCATTCCAAAGCACTTCAAGAACGTGGCCACCGCGTCGGCTTTTTGGGACAGTCATGATTTAACGGACTACTTGGACCAGACCCGGGAAGTAAAAGCTGACGTTGATATCCGCCGCCGGGTTTTCTTGACAGCATTGGAGCCGGGGCTTGCCAAAAAGTTAATCGTCTGCGCCCGCAAACAAGGCGTCTCAACCGAGACTCTCATCAATGTCTGGCTGACTGAGAAAGTATCGGCCACAAGATAGGGCGGCGGAACGCGGTTAATAGTCCCATCTCTCAACTTACCTTATAAAACTCCGCACAATTGTCCCAAAGTACCTTCCGTTTATCGGCGTCGGTGATTTTTAGTTCAAGAAAACATTCCACGGCGTGGGGATATTTGGAATCGCCGTGGGGATAATCGGTGGAGAAGACCAAGCGGTCGGCGCCGATGTAGTCGATGACATATTTGACGCCGGCTTCGTCGGGTTCGACGGAGACGAAGACTTGGCGTTTGAAATAGTCGCTCGGTTTCATCGTCATTTCGGGTGCCCAGACATCGCCTTCGCGCTCCCAGCCTTCGTCCAAACGCCACAACAGCCACGGCAGCCAAGTGCAGTTGGCTTCAAGAAACGCCACGCGCAATTTGGGATGACGGGCGAGCACGCCGCCGGAGCAGACAGCGACCAGGCCGAGCATCTGTTCCATCGGTTGGGCGACGGCGCGGCGCAACATGAAGTTGGGCTCGAACCAATCGCCGGTCTGGCGCCCGGCCGAGGAAGACGACTCGTGAAAGCCGACGGGCACGGCAAGCTCTTCCAGAGTGTTCCATAACGGTTCGTAATAAGCGTCATGCCAATTGCGGTCGTTGAGAATATTTGAACGCAAGAAAACCGCGCGGAAGCCCAGTTCTTTAACGCACCGTTTGGCTTCGCTGACGGCATCGTCGATGTCGAAGGTCGAAAGCATGCCGGCGCCGAGCAGGCGGTTGGGATTCTTCGCGCAGAAATCGTAGAGCCAGTTGTTGTAGGCGCGCGCCAAGGCGGCGGCGAAGTTGGGCTCCATATGCGGTTCGCTCAAGACGTTCAAGCCACGGGTCGGGTAAAGCACGGCGACGTCGATGCCTTCGATGTCCATGGCTTCGAGCTGCACTTCGGCGCTCCAAGCGCGCTCGGAGTGATCGCGATAAATATCTTGGTTCTTGGTGAAATTGCGGCCGCGGTTGGGTGCGCCGCTGCGCGCGTTAGTCTTTGATCGGTAGATGCCCCACGGCCGACCGTCGGGGTGGGCCATGCGCAGATCGCGAACGTTCTCGCTGGTCAGACCGCGCGGCGCGATGGCTTTGAACTTGCCGTCGATGTAGCGATCCCACAAATCCACCGGCTCCATCAGATGCATGTCGCTATCTAAAACTTTCATGCCGTTTTTGGTCATCTGAATCTCCTTCATATCGATTTTCAAACTTATTGTCTGGGGCGAGGATGGGCAAGGCGCGCCTTGCCCCTACGCCATTGCGATCGGTCTGTGCCGATTGACGATCGATACATCAGCGCTCGCATTTGTGTCAACGTATCTGTTAAATTGTTTTGCGGTGGGAGAGACCATGCAGTTGTTGTGTGCAATATTTCTAATCTTGAATTTTTTCGTCGGCGGCTCGGTATTCGGCCAAGGGCCGAGCAAGGCCGCGGCAAAGTCGATCACGGTCTACCAAGACCCCGGCTGAGGCTGCTGCTCGGGGTGGGTCGGGCACCTGCAAGCGAATGGTTTCAAAATCGAGAAGAAAAATGTCATGAGCAGCAAGCTCGTCGATGTGAAGATCAAGCACAAGGTTCCTGAGAAATTGCGCTCCTGTCATACCGCGGTGATCGATGGTTATGTGATCGAAGGTCACGTGCCGGCGGATGTGATCGATAAACTACTCAAAGAAAAGCCGGCCGTTCTTGGTCTCGCCGTCCCTGGCATGCCGATCGGTTCGCCGGGCATGGAAGGCGGCAAGCCGGAGCCCTACACGGTTTATACTTTCGACAAAGACGGTAAGACCGCGGTGTACGCGAAACGGTGAAGACGCGTGGGGAGATGGAGTATTGGAGTGATGGAGTAATGGTTATTCGGACATTGTCACAGGTCGCGGTGTGCTTTCTCGTCGTGATTCTCAGCGCTGGACTGTCGTTGGCGCAGGAAAAGAAGAATATCCGCATGGTCTTCGTCAGCTTGGCGTGGAACAGCGAGATTCCTTTCCGCGCGGCGTTGGCGCGCGGCTTCTTCAAGCAGCAAGGGTTGCAGATCGAGCCGATCTTGATTCGCGGCGGGCCGGCGGCGATTTCGGCTCTGGTTTCGGGCGAGGTCGATTTCGCCAGCATCGGCGGCGCCCAGGCGGTTTTTCGTAGCCGATCGCGGGGCTTGGATCTGGCCATCGTCGGCTGCACTTCGAGTACGACTAACTATATCTTGCTCGGCAACAAACAGACCCGCACGGTGGAGGATCTTCGGGGCAAAATGATCGGCGTCACCGGCGCCGGCACCTACTCGGAATTCGCCATGAAAGCGTTCCTCAAGAAGCACAACATCAATCCGGACAAGGACGTTACGCTCAGGGCCATCGGCGGCACCGTGCTGCGCGCGGCGGCCATCGAGAAAGGGATTATCGCCGCGGCGCCGTTCTCACCGGAGGATGGCGTTCGGCTGATCAAAGCCGGCTATTCGGTGATCAGCAACTTGAGCGAATCGCTGGGCATTCCGCAGAATATTATCGTCACGCGCAATGAAGTTTTGGAAAAATATCCCGACATGAGCAGACGGGTGCTCAAGGGCTACATCCAAGGGATGCAGCTGGCCAAGTTCAACAAAAAAGAGGCGATCAAGGCGGGATACGATGCCGGATTGCAAGGTGATGCGGAAATCGTCAGCGCCGCGTGGGATCTTTACTCGCCCGGTTTGACGGCTGATCTTTCGATCGTCACCGCGGGACTCCAGCAGATGCTTGACGAAGATATTCGCGCCGGCTTGGTCGACAAAAACTTTACCTTGGACCGAGTGATCAACGACCGCATTTTAAAAATCGCCCAGCAGGAACTTCGCGCCGAGGGCAAGCTGAGACAGTAAGTGGCGGTCATCATGCGCAGAACTTTGGCGATTCGAATCTTGACATCGGTCCTGATGGCCCTATCGGTCGCATCGCTGGTCTCCGCCCAGGAAAAGAAAAATCTCCCGGTCGTTTTCACCGGCTTGGCTTGGAACAGCGAGCTGCCGTTTCGCGTGGCGTTGGCGCGCGGCTTTTTCAAAGCGCAAGGTCTCGAAATCCAGCCGAACTTCGTGCGCGGCGGGCCGATGGCATTGGCGGCGTTGTCGTCGGGCGACGTGAACTTCGCCGAGATCGGCGGTGCGCAGGCCGTGATGCGCAGCCGAGCGCGTGGTCTAGAGGTGTCGATCATCGCTTCCATCGCCAACGCGACGACGTTTCAGTTGATTGGCGGCCGAGCCGCGCGCAGCCTCGAAGACTTGAAAGGGAAGATTATCGGCATCACCGGCGCGGGGGCGTTTTCCGACTTTGCCATGAGAACGTTTCTGCGCGTCAAGGGCATCGATCCGGACAAGGATGTGACGCTGCGCGCCGTCGGCGGCGGCAGTGGGCGCATTAGCGCTTTGGAAAAGGGTATCATTGCCGCGGCGCCGTTTTCGCCGGAAGACACCGTAAGACTGCTGCGTCTCGGCTATCCAATGATCGCCAACATGGGCGACAGTTTGAACATTCCACAAAGTATCGTCGTCACGCGCAATGATGTGCTGGTGAAAACGCCGGATACCGCCAAGCGATTTCTAAAAGCATTGCTGCTTGGCATGCAGCACGCCAAATCCAACAAAGCCGACGCGATCAAAGCCGGATACGAGGGCGGACTTCAAGGCGAGCCGGATATCGTCAACCAGGCTTACGACCTTTTTGTGCCGGCCTTTTCCGCAGATCTTTCGTTTAACCTTGCTGGTTTTCAGTTCATGCTCGATGAAGACAAGCGCGCCGGTCTGGTCGATGCCAAGTTTACCCTCGAGCGCGTGCTTAACGACCGTGTTTTAAAAACCGCTCAGCAAGAACTGCGCGCCGAGGGGCGGCTCAAGTAGGCCGTGGCGGAATCGATAGTAGAGCCGAAGCTGACCTTGCGGCAAGTAGCGTGCGAGCGCGCCGCGCCGGCAAAGTTGTGGCGCATCGTCTGGAGTGTGAGCAATCTGGCGGCGGATGCTTTAACAATCATCTCGGTGCGCTTGCCCCACGGGAAGTTCAAAGCGGCTGAGCGGTCTTTCGCTCCGGCGTTTGAATTGGCAGCGGGCGCAACCAAGGAGTTCATAAGTCACGTGGATTGCGACGAACCGGCGGGACTGGTGACGGAAAACGCCTTCGTTATTATTCATTGCCAGTGGCGCGGTGCGGCATGGCGGATTTTTGTGCGCATCCGCGTAAAAGTCAATGCCGCCGGCGCGCCGGCAGCGGCGACCGAGCTGATCACGACACAGAGAATTGGATTTTCCGGAATCCCGAATTGAGGTCAACCGACATGGCGAGCAAGGAAGACGATCTTTACATTCTCAAACGGATGCGTGGCTGACATAGCAATTGAGGCGTCGGCTTCGAAGAGACCACGGGTATGGTCTCAAACGCGGTTAAAATGGCGCAGCATGATGTCCTCGCGGCGCTCGAACGTTTGCGCACCGAGCACGGTGACGATGCCGAATATAAAAAGCTTCGGAAAGAGCTGCCGAAGGAGTGGCCGATCTGAGATCCGTTTCGAATCTTTTTCTTCCCCCTCGACGGGGGAAGATTAAGATGGGGGTGATTCGGGATCGATTCTACTTGGTGAAAATTACTTTTAGCTGACGTAAGTTCAAATCCGCCACGCCGCTCCAGAATTCTCTCTTTCCCGTCATCGCTTGAACATGGCCGTCCCATTCCAAAGTGAAAGCCGTCAGTCCAAGCTTTACCGCGGCGCGGATTTTATATTGCGTCGCTTCGTCGGAGGCGAGTTGGCGGATGGCGTCGATCTGCCGGCTGCCGTGGCCTTCGTCTTGGGCGGCGTGGAGTTGATAGGTGGCCGCGGCGCGCGGTGAGAAGCCATAGTGGCCGGTCAGTTCGCGATAAACCTTCTCGGAGATTTTTCCCGCGCCGCCGAGCTGGCTCTCGACGAAGGCGAGCATGGCGACGCCTTCGAGCGCCGAGCGGCGTTGGCAACAGCCGACGATCATTTCGATGGCCGCCAGAGTTCCCGGCGCTGGTTCGGCGTTGTCCGCTTGTTCGCGCGAGATGCCGCCTTCTTCGAGAAACTGCAACATGATGTCGACGTGGGTAAGCTTGCCACCCAACTCCTCCATGAAGTTTTCCAGCACGGTGGCCATCACTTCATATTCTTTCGCCGACACGGCGTTGATCGCCATGTGGCCGAAGAAGATCGGATTGGTGCGCACGCGCAGATAGTGCTGCACTTCGCCGAGAATAATTTGCTCCTTGGTCCAGCGATGCTTGATGATGCCGTCGAACCAAGGATGCTGCTCCATCGGCACCTCGGCGGCGTAGCTCCACAGTTCGTCGATAAATGCGTCGGGCTTCATGAGCCTGCATCTATCGCAGCGGATAAAGAATGTCTAGTTGGTAAATGTTTGCCAAATGGTTGAATGAAATCACGGGGCGGTGGTAAGTAGTTTGAATAGTTGTGTCCCGCTTGGTTGTTCCATAATAGGGTAAGGGAAAAACTCCATGGACAAAGAAATCACTCGGCGAGTTTTTTGCTCGATGCTCGTAGCGCTTCCCGTTGCAGCTCGGGCGCAGCAGCCGAAGAAAATCTCACGGATAGGATATCTATCGACGTTCGAGCCAGCTTTTGAGTCCACTCGTGCCGAGGCAATTCGCCTGGCTCTGCGCGAGCGTGGCTATGTAGAAGGACAGAACCTCGCCACCGAATACCGATATGCGGAGAATAAGCGCGATCGGCTCCCGGACCTTGCGGCCGAGCTGGTGCGTCTCAAGGTCGATATCATCTTGGTAGGAGGGGACATTGGGATCCAGGCGGCCAAGAATGCGACCAAGACAATTCCCATCGTAATGACGGGCGGTGCGACCGATCCTATCGAGGCAGGTTTCGTTGACAGCCTTGCCCGTCCCGGCGGCAACGTCACCGGGATTACAACCCTTTCGATAGAACTAAGCGGGAAGCGGCTGGAGCTGCTCAAAGAAGCCGTTCCGAAACTTGCTCGTGTCGGGGTTCTCTACGAGCCGGCAGTTCCGCCCAGTGTACATGAGGTAAAAAAGGTTCTCCCAGTGGCGGCGCGTGCGCTGAAGGTGACTATTCAGCCTTGGGAGGTACGAGGCACGGACGATTTCGAGAAGGTTTTTGCCGCAATGGGCAAGCAGCGACCGGATGGACTCTACGTGCCCGCGGGCCGGCTAATATTTGCTAACCAAAAACGGATCGCGGGCCTTGCATTAAAGTACCGGTTACCGTCGATGTACGGCAGAAGTGAAGCTGTCGAGGCCGGCGGACTCATGTACTACGGGGCGGACGAAGCGGACAGCTACCGGCGCGTCGCATATTTCGTGGACCGAATCCTAAAGGGAACCAAGACCGCCGAACTGCCCGTGGAGCAGCCGATGAGGTTTGAGTTCGTGATCAACAAAAAGACCGCGGATCAGATCGGCCTGACGTTACCGCAGTGGACGCTGATGAAGGCGACTAGGGTGATTCAGTGATCGCAGGTTTTTCCAAGCGCTAAGGGTGACGACGATGCTAAAAGAAGTTCGATTCCACTTTGACCGTGAAGCCGATGTCTTGTATTTATCAGTCGGCAAACCACAGAAAGCAAAAACGATTGAGATTGGCGAAAGTTTTGTTCTGAGGCTGCATCCGAAGTCCGGGCAGGCGATCGGACTGACCATCATAAACTTCGCAAAGAATTTTCCCCAACTGCTAACGGGCCGTTCTGATTTTCCGGCGAATGGCTCATTCAACGCGGCGAGACTTTTCGAGCAGGCCCTGAACGTTCAACTCCAATAATAGGCGACATAGTCCATAACGCACTAATTCGGCGGGCGCGCCGGTGTGGAAACGAAAATAGGCATCAGGCAATAGGCAAAACAGTAGGGGCGCAGCATGCTGCGCCCGGTTGGCTTGGAGGCATCAATGGCAGACGATAAAGTTTTATACGAAGTCAAAGACAAGATCGCTTGGATCACACTCAATCGGCCGGAGTCGTTGAACGCGGTGAATCGCGACATGGTGAAGTCGATCGTCGGTTATTGCCGCGACGCCGAGGAGGATCGCAACGTTCAGGTGGTGATCTTCAAGGCCAACGGCGAGCGGGCGTTTTCCGTCGGTGGCGATATTAAAGATCGCGTGAAATCCAATGAAGCCGGCACGGCGGAGCCGGCGTCGCCGCTAGTGGCGCGCCAGGAAAAGCACAACGCGATTCCCGGCACGCCGGCGCCGGCGATTGCGGCGATGAATAAGATCACCATCGCGTTGTTGCACGGTTATACCGTCGGCACGGGCTTGTTGATGAGTTTGGCGTGCGACATTCGTATCGCCGCCGAAGGCGCGCGCTTGGGCGTGAGCGAAGTGCGCTTGGGTTTTATGTCTGGTTCCGGCGGTACGCAGCGCATGCCGCGCTTGGTCGGTCTTCCCAAAGCGTTGGAGATTTGTCTTTCCGGTGAATTGTACGACGCGGCGGAATGCTACCGCATCGGTTTGGTGAACCAACTAGTTCCCTACGACCAATTGATCCCAGCTGGCGAAAAAATGGCCCAGTCATTCCTCAAAGGCGCACCGCTGGCGCTGCGCTATATCAAGGAAGCGATCTACAAAGGTCTCGACATGCCGCTGGAGCAAGGCATCCGCTACGAGTCCGACCTACAAAGCATGGTGATGCAAACCGAAGACGCCAAGGAAGGTCCCAAGGCGTTCGTCGAAAAGCGGCCGGCGAATTGGAAGGGAAGATAGGCACGAGGCGCGAGGCTTGAGGCACGAGTAGGAATCCGATCGAGTTTCTTCCTCGCTCCTCACGCCTTCCGCCTCACGCCCCGCTTCACTCGAAGCACTAAACGACTCGCTTGCTGCAACGGTGGTGGATAGAGAAATATGGGAACAAGTATCCCAATGTTGATGGGCGACGGCTTGCGCCGCAACGCTTGGAAGTTTCCGCTCAAGATCGCGGCGCAGGATCGTTTTCGCGCGATTTCGTATGGCGATCTCAATGCTCGCGTGAATCAGCTCGCGCATGGTTTGCTTGCCATCGGCGTGAAGCGCGGCGATGCGGTGGCTTTGGCGGTGGGCAATCGCATCGAGCATTTGGAAATTATTTTTGCCACGGCGAAGATCGGCGCGCTGGCGATTCCGCTCGACGTCAAGTGGAAGGCGCTGGAGTTGGCTTCGGTGGTCGCCGCGCTGGAGCCACGCTTCATTATTCTGCAGGAAGACTGCGTAACCGAGTTCGACAAAGCGAAAGAGCTTAAGGATCTTTCACATCTCAAGGCGGTGGCGTTGTCCAGCGATCTTTCGTATGGCGGATTGCTCGATGGCCAAAGCGCGGATGAGCCGGATGTTCACGTCGATGAAGACGATCCGTTCGCGGTCTTGCTCACTTCTGGCACCACAGGTTTTCCCAAGGGCTGCTTGGCGACTCAGCGGACATTTGTTTTTCACTGCATCAACAACGCTATCGAGAAAGGGCTTGGCGCTCATGACACGGCGATTCTCTCCTCGCCGATTTATTTCAACGCGGGTCGCTCGTTTACGCTGGGGATTATTTATTTCGGCGGGACGATGATTTTGCACGAGCGCTTCGACGCCGAGGAAGTGCTCAAAACCATCGACCGGGAAAAAGTAACCTACGTCGGCGCCGTGCCGGTGATGTGCGAGCGCATGCTGCATGTGCTTGAATCGAAAAAGTACGACACCAGCTCGCTCCGTTGTCTGGCGATCACCGGCGGCAAAGTCCATCCGGCGGTGCTCGAAGCGCTAAAGCAAAATCTGACGCCGAACATTTATCGCACCTACGCGTCGACAGATTCCGGCCAGATGGCGATCTCCAAGCCGGGCGACATGGGCGAAAAGGCCGCCGCCGCTGGACGGCCGGTGTGGTGCGTCGATTTGCGGATTGTCGACGACGATGGCAAGCCGGTTAAAGTCGGCGATGTCGGCGAGATTATCTGCCAGAGTCCACTGGCGACGCATGGCTATTATAAGAATCCCGAAGCGACGAACGCTTCGTTCAAGGACGGTTGGTTCTACACCGGCGATCTCGGTTACTTCGATGAAGAAGGCTATCTGTTTGTCTCAGGCCGCAAGAAAGACATGGTGAAGAGCGGCGGCATCAGCATTTACCCGCTGGAGATCGAAAGCGTGATTTATTCGCACCCCGATATTCTCGAAGCGGCGGTGATCGGCGTTGCCGATCGCCAGTGGGGCGAAGCTTTGAAGGCTGTGATCGTTTTGAAACCAGGTGCGGCGATGACGGAGGCAGCGTTGTTGGGCTTTTGCAAAGAACGGCTGTCGGCATACAAAGTGCCCAAGTCGGTGCAGTTCCGCGATAGCTTGCCGCACACCGAAGTGGGCAAGGTGAATAAAGTGAAGTTGAAGGAATTGATTCTGGCGCAGCAATGAAATCGTTTTTGCTCATAAGCTCGATTCTATTCGCCGCGGTTTGCCAGCCGGGGGACGTCTCAGGTCAAGCGAAAATCAAATTTCCCATCAGTATTTCCAGCAAGAGCCTCGGCTATGGGCCGATGTTCGCGGCGGTGAAGCTCGGCTTCATGGAGCGCGAGGGGCTTGAAGGACAAGTCGTGGTCGTGCGCGGCGCGGACAAATCGTTGTCGGCGTTGATGGGCGGCTCGGTTTTCGTGTCGGCTTCCGGCACCGATGCGCATATCGCCGCGGTGGAACGCGGCGTCGAGTTGTCGCTGATCGGCGGCACGATCAATGGATTGTCGCAGGTAATCATGGCGCCGAAGCAGTACAAAACGCTCAACGATCTGCGCGGCGCGACTATCGGCGCGACCAGCGCGACGGCGGGACTGGGCGTGGCGCTGCGCCGCTATATGAAAGCCAAAGGCTTCGAATTCGGCCGCGACTATCACATCCTGGCCACCGGCAGCGCGGGACCGACTCTGGCGGCATTGAACGCCGGTCAGGTGCAAGCGGCGGCTCTCGGCGTGCCACTTAACTTTGTCGCCGCCGATCAAGGTTTCACCATGATCGGCAGAATTATCGATGTCGTGCCGAGTTATCAGTTCGCAGGTTTCTCGGTGTCGCGCGCGGCGGTGGAAAAGAATCGTCCACTGCTGGTGCGTTTCATGAAAGCGATGATCGGCGTGCATCGCTGGTTTTACGACAACAAAGAAGCCGCGGTGGAATTTCTTGCCAAGCAAATAGATCTCAAGCCGGACTATGCACGGCGCGGCTGGGAGTATTATATCGAACACATGATTTGGCCCAACGATGCCAGCGTCAATTTGGAAGGGTTGACCACCTCGCTGCAAATTTATTGGGAGTCGTCGCAGTCGAAAGGGCCATTGCCCAACGCGGCGAAATATGTCGATCCAAGTATTCTCAAAGAGGCGATGAAAGAATTAACCCCGCGTTAAGTTCCGGAGGCAAGATTATGACCAGAGCCATACCTTTCATGTTGGGTTTGATCCTGTGCGTTGGAACGCTGCTCGTGGATGCAGCCGAGAAGCCTTTCTATCAAGGCAAAACGGTGACCTTCTTTATCAACTTCAGCGCCGGCGGGCCGACCGATATCGAAGGGCGCATCGTCGCGCGCCATCTGGCGCGCTTCATTCCCGGCAGTCCGACCATCGTCGTGCAGAACATGTCCGGCGGCGGCGGCGTGACGGGGATCAATTTTCTCGGTGAACGCGCCAAACCCGACGCCTTGACCCTGGGCTACTTTACCGGGCCGTATAATCACCAGATGATGAAGAGCACGACCCTGCGCATCGATTTGATGAAGGTGCCTTATATCGCATCGGTCGAGGGCGTGACGGTTTGCTACATACGTTCCGATGTCGCGCCGGGAATCAAGAAACCT
Source organism: Deltaproteobacteria bacterium (assembly GCA_009692615.1). Lineage (NCBI taxonomy): Bacteria > Pseudomonadati > Myxococcota > Myxococcia > Deltaproteobacteria bacterium. The sequence goes on from SHYW01000012.1 coordinate 43,461, forward strand.
ACCGACATTATCAAAGCAGAACGGTTTCGCGCCGGCGGCTTGTCCTTCGATAGCAACAAGGACTTGCGCTTTCGCTTGGCCTTCGACGTGCTTGGGGTCAAGTACGATTACGTCACCGGCTACAACAGCAGCAACGATGCGCGGCTGGCGGTGCAGCGCAATGAGATTCAATACCATGACGAAAATATTCCCGGATACCGCGGTGTGGTCGAGCCGCAGATGGTCAAGACCGGTATGGTGACGCCGCTTTATTATCACGACGTGATCTCGCCCGATGGCAACATGCGCAAGAGTCTGGATTATCCCGAACTCAATTCCTTCACTGAAATTTACACCCAGATCCACGGCAAGGCGCCGAGTGGGATGAAGTACGAAGCGCTCAAGGCGGCCAACATGGCGAGCCAGAACCTTAACCGTGTGGTGCTCTTGCCGCCGGGCTCGCCCAGGGAAGCGGTGCTGACCATGCGCCACGCCTTCACGCAGCTCGCCAAGGATGAAGAGTTTATCGCCGAAGCAAAAAAAATCATGCGCTTTCAACCGCGCTTTGAGATCGGCGAGAATGGTGAGAAGCTGCGCGAAAAAGTTTTGCGCGCGCCGCCCGAATTGATCACCTTCGTGCAAAAGTTTGTCCAAGACGCGATGAAGTAACTGCTGATCAGGCAATAGGCAAAATAAGGAATTTTGGATTTTCGATTTTGGATTTTGGATTTTGGATTGGAGAAAAAGAGCATGGGAAAAAGATCTCGGATACGATGGCTGGATTCTGGTTCCGACAATCCAAAATCACAAATCCAAAATCCAAAATGGATTCGGCGTGTCACCCTCATTATCGCATTCGTGATCTGTGGGGCTATGGCCACGGCGCAGCAGCCAGCGAAAATCCCGCGGGTAGGAAAACTAATTGGTGCGTCCCTATCCGCTGACTCGGCCCGCACCGAGGCATTCCGGCAGGGGCTGCGCGAGCTTGGATACGTGGAGGGGAAAAACATTGTCCTTGAGTTGCGATCCGCTGAGGGGAAACTCGATCGCCTCCCCGCGCTCGCGGCCGAGCTAGTGCGTCTCAAGGTAGACATCATCGTCACGGCTGGTCCGATACCAACCCGTGCCGCCAAGGAAGCGACGACTACAATTCCCATTGTCATGACCCGTGATCCGGATCCTGTTGCCCCCGGGTTCGTCGCCAGCCTAGCGCGGCCGGGCGGAAACATCACTGGATTGTCTACTCTCGCCCCGGAGCTAAGCGGCAAACGGCTGGAGCTTTTGAAGGAGGTTATTCCTAAAGTCTCCCGCGTGGCCGTCTTCGGGACTTCAACCTATCCCGGCAACGCGCAATCGTTAAAAGAGGTGGAACTCGCCGCAAAGGCGTTCAAGGTACAGCTTCAATACCTGGACGTACTAGATTCCAAGGATATTGAGACCGCATTCCGAGCCGCGAGCAAGGGGCGAGCTGACGCTGTTCTTTTTATGGTGGCGGGCGGCGTCGCCACTGCGCACCAAACAGAGATTGCCGAACTCACGGTAAAGAGTCGGCTCCCGGTGATATATGCAGATAGTCGGTATGTGGACGCCGGTGGCCTAATGTCTTACGCCACGAATGTCTTCGACTTGGACCGGCGCGCCGCTACGTATGTCGACAAGCTTCTGAAGGGCAGAACGCCTGCTGATCTTCCCGTGGAGCAGCCGATGAAGTTCGAGTTCATCATCAATTTGATAGCGGCAAAACGGATCGGCCTGACGATTCCGCCGAATGTTCTGGTGCGGGCGGACCGGGTGATTCGATGAAGAAGGCAATAACAAATGGCAGGATAACGGAGCGCGGGTTTTCCAACCCGCGATTAACTGCGGACAACAATGTCCGCGCGCCAATGTCTGCCCGTTCGGAGGGCCGACACGCACGTCGGCCCCTACAGGGTCCGACAATCGGAGATCTAAAATGGGTGGGCTTGATAGGACGAGTTGAACCTATGAGCAACTTATTGCTGACGGTGGTGTTTTTATCGATGCTTTTTTCCAGCGCGTTGGCTCAGGAGAAAAGTAAATTTCCTCTCAGCGCGTCGTCGAAGACGCTCGGCTACAGTCCGTTGTGGGTGGCGAGCAAGCTGGGCTTTTTCGAAAAGCAGAGCTTGGACGTGCAACTGGTTTTGGTTTCGGGAGCGGATAAGTCGACGATGGCACTGGTCGGCGGCTCGGTAAATGTTTCCACCGGCGGCACCGACACGGTGATCGCGGCGGTGGAGCAGGGCGCGGACCTCGCCAGCATCGGCGGCGTGATCAACGGCCTGACGCATTACATCATGGGCGGCAAGAAATTCAAAAGCTTCGAAGATTTGCGCGGCGCGAATATCGGATCATCCGGTCTCACCTCGGGCACGGCGTTCGTTTTACGCCGCGTGCTGCGCGCCAAAGGGATGGAGTATCCGCGCGATTATAGCTTGATCAACGTCGGCGGCTCGGCGCAGGCTTTCCTGTCGCTTACCGCGGGCCGCATCGACGCCGCGATCATCGCCGTGCCGCTCAACTACGAAGCGGCGCAGATGGGCTTTCCGGTGATCGCCAAGGTGGTCGACTTCATCCCGAATTATCAGCTGACGGAAGTAACCGTAAAGCGCAGCTGGGCCGACAAGAACCGCGCTCTGACGGTGCGTTTCATGAAGGGGTTGATCCAGGCGATGCGTTGGATGTACGACAACAAAGAGCCGGCCATCGAGTTTCTCGCCAAGGAAATGCAGCTCAAGCCGGACGCGGCGCGGCGCGGCTGGGAATACTACACGGAAAACAAAATCTGGAATCCCAACGCCGAGTCCAATGTCGAAGGCGTGCGCACGGTGATCCAAATCGCCGCCGAGCGCGGCCAGTTCAAAAGCGGCGCGCTGCCGGCGCCGGCAAAATATCTCGATCACAGTTTTGTCGAAGAAGCTTTAAAGGAGTTGGGAAAAAGGTAGATGAAAAAGAAAGCGACCAAGAAAGCCGCAAAACAAACCAAGAGCAATAAAGCCAGAGTCACGAAAGCGAAAACGAGTCATAAGCTTGATGTTCGCACGCCCAAGAGCGAAACGAGCTGGGAGCCGCGGCGGCGATATTTTACACACGACGGTTTGAAGCTTCATTATTGGGAGTGGGGCGATCCCAAGGAGGAGACTTACGTTTTTGTCCACGGCGTGCGTGATCAGGGGCGCAGTTGGGATCATTTCCTCGATGAGTTGATCCGCCGCGGCGTGCCGATCAAGCATGCGGTGGCCCTCGACCTGCGCGGTCATGGCGACAGCGAGTGGCCAAGCACCAGCCGCGGCTACGCGCATGAAGATTTTCTTACCGATCTCGCCGGACTGGCGAAGCACTTGGACAAAGAGTCGGTGACTATCATCGGCCACTCCCTGGGCGGCAGCATGTGTTTGCTCTACGCGGGCACGTTCCCGGAAAAGGTCAAGCGCATGGTGCTGCTCGAATCCCTCGGGCCATTCGCGCGCGCCGACGATGAAGTGCCGAACATCATGGCCGAGCGTTTGAACGGCAGAGACTACGTCGAGATCCCGTTCCCCCATGAAACTTTGCAGGCGGCGGCCAAGGCGATCCAGAAAACCTTCCCGCTGATTCCCGACAAGGCGGCGCTCCATATGGCGCAGCATGGGACTAATACCAACGGCGGCCGCTTTCGCTGGAAGCATGATCCGATTCTGCGCTATCGGACGACCACGGCGATGTCCGAAGGGCAGATCGAGGCGTTCATCCGGCGGCTGACCTGTCCGATTCTTTTCGTCTACGGCACAGAGAGCGATTTCATGAAATCCGTGCGCGGCCACCGCGCGCAGATGTTTCCCAACGCCACCATCGTGCCCATCGAAGGCGCCGGCCATCATATTCCGCACGAGAAGCCGGTGGAGTTGGCGGAAGTAGTGGTGCCGTTCTTGTTGGCAAAGTAGAAGTGGTGCGCCCCTCGCTACGCGACCGAAACGGTCGCTACTCGGGGAAACGGTTTTGGATTGTCCGATTCCCCGAGTAGCGCGCCGCGCGTATCGAGGGGTTTCTTGTTTTGAAAAAAATGATTGGAGGTTTCCATGTATCTCTCGGCTGAAGCTATCGCCGCCATGACCGGCGAACATCGTGTTCATAAGGTTAATCCCGCGGCGAAGCGTCATGACAAATCGCTGGGCGACGCGGTTGGATTGAAGAATCTCGGTGTTCACGTCATGACCATCGCCCCCGGCGATCGTTCATCGGAATATCACACCCATCGCTACGAAGACGAAGCGATCTACGTTTTGTCCGGTCGAGGCACGGCGGTGATCGGTGAGGAATCGTTCAAGATCGGCTCCGGCGATTTTCTTGGTTTCCCCGGCAGCGGGCCGGCCCATGAAACGATCAACGACGGCAGCGAGCCGTTGGTTTGTCTCGTCATCGGTCAACGTCTGGCGCAAGACGTGGTCGACTATCCGCGCGCCGGCAAACGGCTGTACCGCAACGGCGCGCAGCGCGACATGGTGGACTATCCGCATATCGTCAAGCGCTGAAATTTTCGGTTAGCTACGCTCGCTAGTTATTTCTCATTTGTGCTATGAGAAAACTTATTCTCGCAGTAATCGTATTTTTGGAGGAAACCCAATGGCTGAACTGACAACTGTTTTACAAAAGATCGATGAAGAGACCGGCGTCGCCTGGTTGACGTTTAACCGGCCGGAGAAGAAAAACGCCATGAGCGTGAAGTTCATGGCCGAGTTGATCTCCGTACTCAAGGAGATCGCCGAGAACGATAAGATCAAATGCGTCGTGACCATGGGCTCGGGGGATTCTTATTCGTCGGGGCTTGACCTCTACGATCTGCGCGAGTCGTGGAAGCGCAAGCGCGCTTGGGATCAGGCGGGTTCGACTTATGAAATCGTCCGGCTGCTGCGTGCCATGCCGCAGATCACGGTCGCCTGTGTGCGCGGTTGGTGTCTGGGCGGCGGGCTGGCGCTGATCAACGGCCACGATCTATGTATCGCCGGCGAGTCGGCGAAGTTCGGCATGCCGGAAGTGATCCGCGGCAGCTACGGCGCGGTGGCGACTTCGACACTGTTTCATAGCGGGCTGCCGACCAAGAAAGCTTTTTACATTCAACTTACCGGAAGAAACTTGACTGCGGCGCAGGCGGAGCGGGTCGGCTTGATTTCCGAAGTGGTGCCGGACGATCAGTTGCTGGCCAACGTTGAGCAGTTGTCGAAAGAACTTGGCAGCCGCAACGCGGTAACGCTGGAGAGCGCCAAGATCGCCGCCTACATGATGAAGGACATGGATTTTGGCATGGCCCTAAAGACCGACGATTTAGTCTCGCACCGCATGCGCTATTACACCAATCCGTTGAGCGATGTCGAAGGCTACTTGCAGTCGCAAAAGGGTGGCGGCACGGTGAAGTATGCCAAGCCGGAGGATCGGAAAAAATAACGTCAACGTGTTCGTGATCGTGTCGGGGCGCAGCATGCTGCGCCGGTCAGAAAAAGGAGGTTCTATGTGGTTACATACGCCATTATGCGATTTGTTGAATATCAAATATCCGATCATCCAAGCCGGCATGGGCTGGGACAAGGAAGGGTTGACGACGCCGCCGGAGTTGGTGGCCGCGGTGTCGAATGCGGGCGGGCTAGGTTGTATCGGCGGTAGTTCGATTCGGCCGGAAGTGATTCGCGAACGGATTCGCGCCGTGCGCCAGCTGACGGACAAACCGTTCGGCGTCGACATCACTTTGCCGAAGATGGAAGACGTGCGCATTCCCGATCCCGACGAAGTGCGCAAAGAGATCCAAGAACGGTTTCCCAAGCACGCCAAGTTCAACGACGAGTTGATTCCCAAATTGGGTCTGACTCCGGTGCCGCCGGATCGCAAAAGCTGGGTGAAAACCCCGGCGGCGACGCGGGAACAGCTGAAGGTGATTCTCGAAGAGAAGGTGCCGATTCTGATCATCGGTCTGGGCGACACCGCCGAGGTCGTGCCGCTAGCCCATGAACGCGGTATCCTGGTCATGGCGCTGGCTGGTGCGGTGAAGCATGCGCTCAGCCACGCGCGCAAGGGCGCGGATGTGATTATCGCCCAAGGTTACGAAGCGGGCGGACACACCGGCACGATAGGCAACTTCCCGCTAATTCCACAGATCGTTGACGCGGTACGGCCCAAACCGGTGGTCGCCGCCGGCGGTATCTCGGATGGCCGCGGTGTGGCTGCGGCACTGGCGCTGGGCGCCATGGGGGTGTGGTGCGGCACGACTTTCTTGGTGACTCGGGAAGGCGGCATAAATCCGATTTACAAAAAACAAATTCTCAACGGCAGCTCGGAAGATTTCGTGCGCACGGCTTACACCAGCGGCCACTTCGCGCGCCATTATCGCAGCGAGACGATCAAGGCTTGGATGGCCTCAGGTCTTGACGCGATGCCGACGCCTTACCAAGGAAATGCCATGGACGAAGTGCGGCGCGCCGCCGAGGCGGCCAATCGCGTCGATGTTCTGCATGTTCCCGGCGGTCAGGTTGCCGGCATGTTGAGCGAGGAGCGCAATAATGTTCCCGCCAAGGAGATCGTCGATCGCATGGTCAGCGAGGCGGCGCAAATTTTGAACGACCTTCGGTCGCGATTCGTCGGCGCGTAGGAAGAAGAAAATCCCCCTTAGTCCCCCTTTTTCAAAGGGGGAAACCATTGCGAGCGAAATTGTTCCCCTCTTTTTAAAGAGGGGTTAGGGGAGATTTTTTCGCCACGGACAGCAATAACTAATTTAAAGGACAAACGATGAGCGGAGAATTTCTCAAAGGTTATCGGGCATTGGATTTAACTGGTCTCAGCGGTCAGTTGGCAGGGCGCATGCTCGCCGATTTAGGCATGGAAGTAATCAAGATCGAGCCGCCTGCGGGCGATCCGGTGCGCCACTTGGCGCCTTTCATCACTGCGGCCAATGGCGCGAAGTTGAGTACGACGTTCGCGCATTTGAACGCCGGCAAACATAGCAAGGTCATCGATCTCGATAGCGATACGGGGCGCGCGGCGTTTGGCAAGTTGGTCGAGACCGCCGATGTCGTCATCGAAAGTTTTCAGCCAGGTGTGTTGGACGCTAAGGGGTTGGGTTATAAAGATCTCGCCAAGGTGAATCCCGGCGTCGTCATGGCATCGATCACTTGCTTCGGTCAGACCGGTCCGAAGAAAAACTTTATTTACAACGATCTCGTCGGTTTGGCTGAAAGCGGGATTCTCTATGTCTGCGGCGATCCGGCGACCGCGCCTTGCAAAGCGCCCGAGTCACAGGCTTATTACTTCGCCAGTTTGTTCGCCACCGCCGGCGTCTTGGCGGCGCTCTACCGGCGAGAGAAGACCGGCCAAGGCGATCACATCGACACCTCGATGCAAGAAACTCTGGCGACCCACGAACATATTATTCGCCTTTGGGCCAACGAGAAACAGAATGTGAAACGCGCCGGCAGCCAGCATGGCTCGGTGGCGCCGGCGAAAATATTCACGGTTAAAGATGGTTTCGTCTATTTGTATGTGACGCGCCAGCATTGGAAGCTTTTTCTCTCGATCTGGAAAGATCATGCGGTGACATTCGACGACGCCGCATGGCTGAATAATGTTTATCGGCGCGATCACGTCGATGAACTCAATCCCGCGGTGGAAGCGTTTCTCGGCAAATTCACCATGGCTGAGATCACTGAGTTGTTGCAGGACAAAGGCATTCCTTGCGTGCCGGTGAACACGCCCATGGGTTTTGCCAACGACGAGCATGTGCAGGGGCGCGGTTTCATGACTGCGGTGGAGCACGCCGGATTCGGCAGCGCCAAGCAGCCCGGAATGCCGTTTATGATCGACGGCAGTCGTCCTACGGTTTGCAGTGTGCCGTTGCTCGATAGTTGGCGCGACATTTCTTCTTCCATCTCACCCGTCTCGGGGAAGAGAAGAGAGGGGGCAAAACCGCAAGCAGCGAAATCCACCGCGTCTAGCGGCAACGGTCCCCTCGACGGCATGCGCATCGTCAGTTTCGATCACGTGCTCGCCGGTCCCTACGGCACGACGATCTTGGCCGAGCTCGGCGCCGATGTCATGAAAATCGAGTCGAGCAAAGGCGGCATGGATCCGTTTCGTTTTTTCGGCACCGGCGAAGATCCCAACTTGTCGCCGCGCTTTCTCGAATTCAATCGCAACAAGCGTTCGTTCACGGTCAATCTCAAACATCCCAAAGGCCAGGGCGTTTTGCATGACTTAGTCGCCAAGGCCGATGCCGTGCTCGACAACTATAGTGTCGATGTCGTCGATCGCATCGGCTTGGGCTACAAGCAGCTCTGCGCGGTCAAGCCCGATATCGTCAACTTGCGCATGCCCGGTCTCGGCACCACCGGCCCCAAGCGCCACTTTTCCACCGTCGGCGTGAACATCACAGCCTTCACCGGACTTACTTACATGTGGAATCATCCCGGCGTGACCAACCCGCCCATCGGTGCGCAGTTGGTTTACCCGGATTATGTTTCCGGCGTGTTGTGCGCGATCATCATTATTTCCGGCGTGCTTCACCGCGACCGGCAAAAGAAAGGCGCGTTCATCGACTTGGCGCAGTCCGAGGCGACGGCATTCATGATCGGCGCCAATCTGATGGAAGCGGCGTCGAGCGGCAAGAATCCTGAGCCGATCGGCAACATGTCGCTCGCCGTCGCACCGCACAACTGCTATCCCTGCCAGGGCGAAGACCGCTGGTGTGTGATCAGCGCCGAAAACGAACAGCAGTGGTTGGCGTTGGAAAAGGTGGTGGGAGGCGACGTGCTCGGTAGTGCGCGGTTTAAGACCAATGCCGATCGCTTGCGCAATCGTGAACTTTTGGACGGGTTCATTGCCCAGTGGACGGAGAGTAAAGACGCATTCGCGATTCGCGATGAGTTACAGAAAGTCGGCGTGCCAGCGGGGGTCGTCCAGACCGGCGAAGATTTGGTCAACGACCCGCAGTTGAAAGAGCGCGGTTTCATCGTCGAGGTAGATAATCCTAGACTGGGCAAAGTCGTGCTGCCGAATTTTCCGTTGCACTTCACCAACGCCAAACTGACGCGCCGCTGGGAATTCCCCGTGCTCGGCAAAGACACTGAGACCGTGTTGCGCGATGTCGTCGGCTACGATGCCGCGACGATTGCCGCACATAAGGCGGATGGGGTGTTGGAGTAGGTCCGAAGAGGAAAGCTTTGAGTAGGGAAAAGGGTTCACCTTTCCATTCAACACTCAACGCTTGTTGCTAGATCGTTTTCGAGGAAACCGCCATGTCTTTTATTTTTGCCGTCATCGCAGTGGTTCTCCTTACCGTCGCTCCCGCCGCGGCGCAGACCAAGGCGGTAAGCGATCTCGCCAACTACCGTGGCGCGGACCGCGAGGAAGTGCTCAAGGCTGGGGCCAAGAAGGAAGGAAAGTTCATTTGGTACACCAGCCTGACCGCCCATCGCGACATCGCCAATGTGTTCGAGGCGAAATATCCCGGCGTTAAAGTCGAGACCTATCGCGCCGGGCCCAACGATCTCACCCGGCGCTTAATCTCCGAGGCGCAATCGAAACGCAGCATCGCCGACGTGGTCGAAACCACGCCGACCACGACCATGATCATGCGCGACAATAAATTGCTAATGCCTTACTTCTCGCCGCATCTCGTCAATTATCCCGAAGATTCGAAAGAAGAAGCCGATAAGACTCGGGTGTTTTGGACTACCGATAGAGAATCCATCGTCGGCTTGGGCTACAACCGCAACATGATGCGCGCCGCCGAGGTGCCGAAAAATTTCGCCGAAATGGCCAGGCCGGAAAACAAGGGCAAGATCAGCGTCAGCGGTGACACCACCGGCGTGCGCTTTGTCGGCGCGATGATCGCCGCCAAGGGCGAAGAGTATGTCAAGCAACTGCGCACTTTAGAAATCCGCGCCCATATGATCTCCGGCGGCGCCATGCATGAGTTGATGGCGGCTGGCGAGATGCATATGTCGATCTCGATTTTTCGTAATCACGTTCTTGCCGGCAAACTCAAAGGCGCGCCTACCGAATGGGTGCCCCTCGATTTGAGCCAGGCCAACGCCGGCAGCGTGGCGCTCCCGGCGACGACCAATAATCCCTATGCATCGCTGTTGTTCATCGATTTCCTAATCAGTCCCGAGGGGCAAAAGATCTTCGAGGAGAAGTTTCGCTTCGCCAGCCCGACGAAGAACTACGGTTTCAAGCGCTGGTATCCCGAAAAGGGCAAAACCCTCGAACAGTACGAGAAAGCTGAAGAGCGCTGGAAGAAGCTGTTGCACGATATCGTCGTGCGCAGGTAAAGGAGTCAATAGTCAGGATCCAGAAGTCAGAAGGTTGAGAGCCCGGTGACTCACGCGTAACGGGATTCGGTTGTTCCGACTTCTGAATTCTGGCTGCTGGCTTCTGACTTCTTCCCCCAGCGATTGACAGTTTCGCAGCATCTGGAATATGACCTGAGTCGACGCAGTAAATAATCAATCGGAGGAAAGACCATGGCAAATTATCAAACCATTTTGGTTGACAACAAAGAAGGCGTGACGACGATTACGCTCAATCGGCCGGAGAAGCGCAATGCGATGAGCCCGCAGCTCCACCGCGACATGTATGACTGCTTGACCGACCTGCGCTACGATAAAGACACGCGGGTGATCATCATCACCGGCGCCGGGGAAAGTTTCTGCGCCGGCCAGGATTTGAAACAATACTTCATCGAGATGGACTCCCAGCCCGAACGCGTGCGCGACGAAGTGCGCGAGAAGTCGCGTCAATGGAGAAACGAAATTCTTCGCAAGATGCCGCAGCCGGTGATCGCCAAGATCAACGGATGGGTGTTCGGCGGCGGTTTCACGGTAGTAACCGGTTGCGATATCGCGATTGCCGCTGACGACGTCCAGCTCGGCCTCTCGGAGGTCAACTTCGGCCACTTTCCCGGCGGCGAGGTGACCATCGTCCTCTCCGAGAACCTCCAGCCCAAGCACGCCCTCTATTACGCACTCACCGGCAAGACCATGTCGGCTAAGGAAGCCGAGCGCATCGGTCTCATCACTAAGGCTGTGCCGCGCGCGGACTTGGACAAAGAAGTGATGGAGATCGCCAATAACTTGAAAGAGAAAGCGCCTTCGGCGCTCAACGCGGTCAAAGAGGCGTGGTACTACACCTTCTATTCGAATCCTGATGTTGCCTACGAAATCTCCGGTCTGATTTCCGACAAAGCCAAGGCGGCGATCGGCGGCCGGCCCGGCCTGCAACAGTTCGCGCGCAAGGAATATCGGCCGGGGTTGGGGTCGTATAAGGTTGACGAGAAGAAGTAAGTTGTCACTAGACAGGAGTCAGCATTCAGATCTTTGGTCAACAGCCGATTGCTTCTGAATTCTGGCTCCTGACTTCTGTTTTCTAAAGGAGCGATAGATGGATTTCAATTTACCCGATGAATTGCAGATGCTCAAAGACACGGTGCGGAAGTTTGTCGATAAGGAATTGATCCCGATCGAGATGCATACGATCGAGAACATGGAGTTGAAGCCCGACATCCGCGAGAAGTTCGAGAAGAAAGCCAAAGAGATGGGGCTGTGGATGTTCGATGTGCCGGAAGAGTACGGCGGCGGCGGGCTTGGAAGTTTAGCTCAGGTGGTGGTTTGGGAAGAGCTGTCGCGCACGGTGGCATTGCCGTCGCGCGGCCAGGGCATCTTCGGACCGGAGGTGCGGCCGATTCTTTACGCGCTCAACCCCGAGCAGAAAAAACGTTTCATGGATCCCGTGCTAGCCGGCGAGAAAAAACTCTGTTTCATGCAGACTGAGCCGGATGCCGGCTCCGATCCGGCGTCGATGAAGACGCGCGCGGTGCGCCAGGGCGATCATTACGTTATCAACGGCACCAAGCGATTTATCACCGGCGCCGGCGACGCCGACATCGGCCAGTTGATGGCGGTGACCGATCCGGCTAAGGGCGCCCATGGCGGGATCTCTTGTTTCATGGTCGATATGAAGACGCCTGGGCTGACGCTGGTGACGCGATATAAAACCATGATGGGGGAAGAGCCGTGGCATATCACTTTTGACGATATGAAGGTTCCCGCGGAAAATCTGGTCGGCAAAGAAGGCGAAGGATTCAAATTGGCGCAGAAGTGGCTCGGTATCGGTAGGTTAAAACACGGCGCGCGCGCGCTGGGCGTCGCCGAGCGCTGTATTGAAATGGGCGCGAGCTATTCGAAGCAACGGATCACCTTCGGCAAGCCGTTATCGGAGCGGCAGGGCATCACATTCAAGCTCGCTGATTCATACGTTGAGTTACATGCGGCGCGCTTGATGGTTTACCAAGCGGCGTGGAAGAACGATCAGAAGCAGGATATCCGCAACGAAGCCTACATGGCGAAGTTGTTCGCTGATGAAATGTCCTTCCGCGTGGTCGACCGCGTACTGCAAATCCACGGCGGCATCGGTTTAACCCTCGACCTGCCATTAGCGAAATGGTTCATCGACCAACGCAGCCGGCTGATCACCGAAGGCGCGTCGGAAGTCATGCGCATGGTGATCGCACGGGAAGTGTTGAGGAAATATAATTAAGAAGATTGCCGCAAAGAACGCAAAGTTCTCAAAGTAAGACAGCGAAGGGCGGGTTATCTAACCCGCCCTTCTGGTTTTGCGCCCTTTGCGTTCTTTGCGGCCATTCCCTTGTGCTAATTCTCTTTCGCGAACGACAGCTCCCAGCGGTTGCCGTCGGGGTCAAAGACATTGATCGAGTAGTTGTCGGTGCCGCGGTGCGGCCGGATTTTTTCTACCATTGCACCACCGTCTTGCAGCGCTTTCAGCGCCTGGTCTTTTTCCTGCCACGGGATGTTGAGAGTGTGGTGCGGATCGGCGGCGCGCGGTCCTTTGGATGCGTCGAAGATGTGCACTTCGAAGTTGCCGAGGCGCACGTCGACTTCTTTGACTTGTCCGGCTTTGAATTGCTCTTCCGTCGGCTCAACGGTTTTAACGATCTTGCCGCCAACGATCTTGGTGTAGAATTCAACGGACTTGTCGATGTCCTTCGCGCTCATGGCGAAAGTTCGGATGCCTTTGATTTCGAACATGGGAGTTCTCCTTGCTTGAGGGCGTACGTTATTGCTGCGCGGCGGTGGTTGTCAAGTTTCTGTCGGTAAGATTTGGATGGCGGCATTTTTAATTTGGCTTAGGGAACGATTTTGACGAACCGCTATGATGACTCATCACCGGTAGATTTGTCACTGTTCCATCAACCGCTTGGCGCGGACGATGAGTTCTGGTGTCTGGGTCATCACTTGCTTGGCTAGAGCAGCCAGTTCTTCACCGCTGGTGGGGGTAATGTCGAAATTCTTGCGCTTGGCCTCAGTCAGCAACTCGGGATCCTTCATGGTGTTGAGAAACGCTTCGCGAAGTAGTTTTAACTTGTCCGCGGACAAGCCCGACGGCGCGACGATGGGACGGCCGAAATCGTTAGCGGCTAGGACCATGGGAACAAGCCGGCGGTCGTTTTCTGGAGTTTTATATTCGTCCATCAGTTCGTGCAGCGTCGGCGTGTCGGCGATGCGCGGATCGCGGGTTGGGCCCGTTTGCATCAAGATGCGGGCAAAATTTTTCTTGCGCCAAGTGTGGTAAGGCTCGCGCGAATGGTAGGCCTGGATGGTAAACGAACGGCAGTGAATTTCGCCGCGCTCGACAGCGAGATCGATTTCGCCGCCGCCCTGGTAGCCGGCGACGATTGTAAATTTCGTGCCGAGGACTTCTTCTAACAACCTTGGCATGTAGCTGCCCGAAGTGCCGGCGCCGGTGGAACCGCATTTCGGTGGCTCCTTGGCTTTGCGCACATCGGCGAGCGTCTTGTAGGGCAGGTCCGCGCGCATGTAGAGCAGGTAGTCAGATTTGTCCGAGCTGCCGATCCAGGCGAACTTCGCCCAATCGTATTTCACTTCCTTCTGTTTCATCAGTTGATTGAAATAGATCGACGGCTGAATCGCGCCAATGGTCAGTCCATCGGGTTTGGAAACGTTGTACAGATAGTTAGCGCCGATGATCGAGCCGGCGCCGGTCATGTTTTGCACGATGAAGTTGGGATTGCCGGGAATATGTTTGCCCATGAATTGCGCCATCAACCGGGCGTAAAGATCGTAAGCGCTGCCGGCGCTGGCGGCGGCGATGACGGTGATGGTCTTGCCTTGGTAGAATGGCGTCTGCGCGCGCACATCGGCGGCGGTGAAAGCGAGAGCGACGAAAAACAAAAAGATAATCATTGAAACTCTGAGTTAGCTGATGCCGTAAAACCGTTTAGGATTGTCGCACAAGATCTTCTCGACCATTGCCGCCGATAAGTCTTCACGCGAGCGCATGGTTTGTACCAACGCTTTCTCTTCCGCCGGATCGTTGTGGCCGTAATCGGAGCCGATCAGCAAGTTATCTTCGCCGATGTATTCCGCCAAGTAGGCGATGTCTTCGTCCGCCTCGCAGGCGACGTAGATGCGGTAGTCGCGAAACAAATCTTTGCACGAGGCGTGCTTCCAGCGCGCGTTGGGAAAGCTTGGGCGCGGGCGGGCTGAGCGTTTCAGATGATGATAAAGAAATGGCACCCAACTGGCCGAGACTTCCAGGAAGCCGAATTTCAGCGCGGGAAATTTTTCCGGAATGTCACTGGCGATCAAGTCGCGAAAACCGATCAGCGGCGGCATGTGCGAGGTGGCGAAGGTTCCGTTCAATTCGAGATCGAAGAATTCGAGCAGGTAGCGGCTGCTCTGGCCGGTGTGGACGCAGATCGGCAGGCCGAGTTTTTCCGCCTCGGCGTAGATCGGCATGAAATGGGGATTGTTCAAAGTTAGAGAGCCGATGATGCCGCTGAAGAACAGGCCGACGGCGCCGTTCTGCTTGGCCTCGTGCATCTGCTTGATCGATGCATCAACCGATTTCAATGGCAGCACGGCGACCCAGCGCAGCCGGTTGTTCGATTGAGCATAAACCTCGCCGAGAAATTTATTATAAGCGCCGCACAGCGCGATTTGCAGTTCGGTATCGTCGGTCACTTCGATGAGAAAGAGCGTCGGATAGATGACTTGGGCTTGGACGCCGGCTTTGTCCATGTCGGCGAGACGGGCGCCGACGTCGGTGATCTCGCGGCAGCCGAGCGCGATGTCGGTGCGTTTGGCTTCGCGCTTGGACGCCGTCGGCGTGATGATGCGAAAACCGCCTTTGCCCGACGCCTTGGGGAATATATTGCCGTCGATGAGCCATAGCACGTTGAAGTCGCGATAGAGCGTGTCGTCCGGCGCCCCGACCATCACCGGCCGGCGCCGATACATGCTCGGGTCGAAGTGCTTCCACATGCTTTCCGATTCGGCGATATGGGTGTCGGCGTCGATGATTCCAGCCATGATTCCTCCCTTACTCTTCGGCGAACTTAGCGATTTATCGATCGGCGCGTCAAGTGGCGATGACATTTAAATCTAATATTCCCCGCTGCTTGCGGCGGGCACAACTAAATGGGGTTTCCAAAGGGGGCGAGCATCCCCTTTGGTCGCGAGCGGGGTTCATACCCCGATCGCGAAATGCCGAGTTGATTTGACAGTTCCGGGTCATCTCTCTTATGATCGCGAGAAAATTGTCGCGAGGTTTTACATGTTTCGAGTCAAACTGCTGAGAATGTCGTTTTTTGTAGTCGTTTCTTGCTTCATGTCAGTGGCCGTCGTCCACGGGCAAAACAAAATTCGCGCCGCTTATAGTTCCACCAGCGGGATTTTTACGCCGGTGTGGATCGCCTCTGATGAGCGGCTCTATCAAAAGCATCAAACCGACGCCGATCTAGTTTTCATCGGCGGCTCGGCGGTGGCGGTGAGCGCGCTAATCGCCGGCGAAATCGATTTCATCTACGGCGGCGCCGATCCGATTATCGCTGGGATATTGGCGGGTGCGGATCTAACGCTTGCCGGATTTATTTCCACCACCACGCCGATCAGCCTGTATGTCGCCCCCGGTTATACGAAAGTCGAAGACCTCAAGGGCAAAAACGTCGCCGTGACGCGTTTGGCTTCCAGCACCGCCTATATGGCCAAGGTTTGTTTCAGCCAGTATCGTTTGGAACCGATGAAAGACATCATGTTGATTCAGTCGGGCGGCTACCCTGAGTCGTTGGCGGCGCTGCAAGCGGGGCGCATGCAGGGGGCGATGTTGTCGCCGCCGTTCACCTATCGTGCTGAGGCTTTGGGTTATAAACGGATTTGGAACGGCGCCGGGGTGGAATATCCGTCCTTCGTTTTGGCCACGCGTAAAACGTTCATTCGCGACGCCGCCGAACGAGCGCTGCGTGCGTTCACCGCCGTGGCTGAAGGCGTGCATATCTTCCGCACCGACAAAGAACGGGCGATGCCCATCATGGGCAAATACACGCGCGTCACCGACCGGACGATTCTAGAGAGCACCTACGCCGATAACTAAAGATGTCTACAGTCCCTTGCTACGGCCGACGGCGAGCGGTGTGAAACCGATTCTCGAAGTGCTCGCCGCGTCTAATCCCAAAGCGGCGGGAGCGAAGCCCGAGCAGTTTATCGATTTGACTTTGTCGCGGCGTTTGGAAGAAAGTGGCGCGATGAAAAAATTCTAGAATGGGAGATTGGCGGCAAAGATCCCCTCCTCTTTCCTTCTCCGCAAGCGGGGGAGGATGAAGGTGGGGGCTGCTTGCTATTTCAAATCGTAAAACCGTTTGGCGTTACTGCTGAACACTTTTCGCTTCACCTGTTCCGACAAATCCGTTCTCTCCCAGAATTCAGGGATGTCTTTGGCGAACACGCCGGCTTCCCGTTCGTGGGGGAAGTCGGTGGGGTACATCATGAAATCCTCGCCCATCTCGCGGGCGACGACGTCCAAGGTCTTCTCGTCAGTTTCGCAGGTGACGTAGATATTACCGCTCTTGAAATATTCGCTGGGTTTTTTGCTGAGTGGAAAATGGTTGCGCTTGCGGTCGATATGATCTTTCTCGTCCAAACGATCCATCATGTAGGGAATCCAGCCGGCGCCGGCTTCAAGAAAGCCGATGCGCAGTTTGGGAAACAGATCGAAGACGCCGTCGAGGACGACGCTGGTGAGCTGAATCATTTGGGCGATGGGATGCTCCAGGGTGTGGATCATCGACATGGTTTGCAAAAAGTCGAAACCCAAATCAGCGCTCACCGCGCCGTGCACGGTCAGCGGAACGTTCAACTCCTCAGCGGCCTTATAGATCGGGTGGAAATCGGCGTGGCCGTAACCTTTGTTGAGTTTCGTCACCGCCGGCAAGAGTCCCGCGACCATGCCGTAATCTTTGACGCAGCGGCGAAGTTCGTTGGCGGCCTCCTGCGGGTTTTGGACCGGCAACAACGCTACGCCCTTCAAGCGCTTATCGACCTTGCAGTAGCGGTCGTAAAGCCAGTTGTTGTACATGCGCGCGACGACGCAGGCCCAATCGTGATCTTGGATTAGACCGGCGGACAGCGCGGCGGTTGGATAAAGCACCGCGCTGGAGATTTTTGAGCCTTCGATGAATTCGATCCAGCTATTCACATCGACTTTTGTGACCTTGTTCAAGCCGCGCACGAAGCCGCGCGGCCAGCCGTCGAGGGACGGGAAAATCGAAAACGTCCCGGTGCGGCGATGGCCTTTGTAGTCGCCGTCAAAGTACTGTTCCAACTCGGCGTCGGTTTCCAACACATGGCCGTCGGCATCGATGACTTCTACTCCATCCATGACGAGTGCTCTCCTATTCAATAGAAACTTAAGGTTACCGTTGGCTTAACACTCAGGTGCGATTTATGTCAACGTTGGGGGCAAGAAGAAGAGAAGATTGCTCACCACGCAGGACACGGAGATCACAGAGGGTTCAGAATATAATTTTCTCCGTGCTCTCTGTGGCCTCCGTGGTGAAAACATCTTGCTCGATGGCTTTGACAGCGCTTCGACGGCCATGGTTAAACGGGCCATCAGCTGATTCGGGAAAAATGCTATGATCAACGGATACAAAATTTACGACGCCGATGCCCATGTCAATGTCGCGCCGCAGATGTGGGAAGACTTGCCGAAAGAGTTCGCGGCGCGCCGGCCGCGGCCGGCGTTGGTTCATGACGGCGCGGAGCTGGCGGCGTTCACTGCCGGCTGGCTTGTCGATGGCCGGATGGAGCCGCATGCGCTCGGTCCCGGCTTGCAGCCGGCCAACCCGCCGCGCTGGGTGGTCGAGGGAACCGATCGCGGCTCGCTGACGCTGATCGATACCGACGCGCGCATTCGCGATCTCGATCGGCTCGGCATCGACATTCAATTTCTATTTCCGTCGACGTTGTATGCGCGCTGGAGCGCCGATCCTCGCTTCGAAGCGGCGCTGTTTCGCGCCTTCAATCGCTTTATCGCGCGCCAAACCAAGCCCCAGGCGAAACGTTTGAAATGGGCCGGTCTGATTCCGCTGCGCGAACCGCGCGAGTCGATTCGAGCATTGGAAGAGATGCTCAAGCTCGGCGCTTGCGCCGCTGTGGTGTTCGGCACGGCGCGGGAGAAAATGCTTTGCGACGAGAGCTTTAACGATTTCTGGGATGAGTTCGCGCGCTGTAAGCTGCCGCTCTGCGTTCATATGGCGGCGAGCTTTCCGGCTTTCGATAGCTGCGTCGAAACCTTTCTCGACGCCCATGCGCTGAGCATGGCGTTGCCGGCGCAGATGGCGTTCGTCGCGCTGCTCGGCCATGGCATGATGGACCGCTATCCCGATCTGCGCATAGCGTTTATGGAGTTCGGCGCCGAGTGGCTTTTCTACATGGTCGGGCGCATCGATCACTACATTCCGCGCGACCGCGAGATTCAACCGAAATTACTTGAAGCGAAGATGCCCAAGACGACGATGAAAGAATGTCTCAAGTCGGGCCGCTTTTTCATCTGCGGCGAGATGGAAGATCCATTGATGCGTGAAGAGATCGCTCTGCTCGGCGAAGATCAGTTGCTGTTCTCGTCGGATTATCCCCACGGCGAAGGGCGGGAGAATGCCGCCCAGGAACTGTTGGCGCGCCGTGATATTACCGACGGCCAGAAGCGGAAGATTCTTTACGATAACCCGATTAAACTGTTTGGCGCGGTGTAAAATTGTTGACCAAGTAAAAAATCCCCCTCGGTCCCCCTTTTTCAAAGGGGGAAGGGTGAGGACCGGTTCCCCCCTCTTTGAAAAAGAGCGGTTGGGGGAGATTTGAGTGAGAGCGAGGTTTGCAATGGATAGACAATGGCGATTCCGGTTGTTGCTAGTTTCGATAATTATACTCGGGTTGTTCACACCTCCGCATGCGCAAGCGCAAACGCCGATCAAGATCGGTATCGTCAGTCCGACCTTCGGCCATGCGCCGTTTTATGTCGCGCGCGCCAAAGGATTTTACCAAGCGGAAGGGCTGATCGGCGAGGTCATCGTGATGAATCGCGACGATTTGATCTTGCAGTCGTTGGTTTCCGATTCGATTCAGTTCGGCAATATTTCTCCAAGCGCTTATTTTCCGGCGCGGGATCAGGGATTGACTGATTTGAAAATCATCGCCGGCTCGTTCAA
>SHYW01000013.1 GCA_009692615.1 Deltaproteobacteria bacterium
CTTTGACCCGGTAACATTGCCGTTCGCTCACTCCCATCACCCGTGCGGCCTCAACCACGGTGATCTCGCTGCGATATACTCGTTGAATTACGTCTAGTCGTTTCTCGTCTTTCATTGTCAGGGTTGTCATCCTTCCACCCTGACATAATCACTTTGCTACAACAGTCAAGCCACTAGCGCATTGACGGCGCTTCAGCTTATTTGCTACAAGCAAAGCCGTCATGACTAACGAAAAACCTGTCGCCCTGATAACCGGCGCGGCCACGGGGATCGGCCGCAGCGCCGCCGTCGCGCTGGCGAAAAACGGCTACGATGTCGTCGTCAATTTCAGCCGCAGCGAAGACGCGGCCAAGCTCACCGCGGCGCAATGCGAGGCGGCCGGCGCGCGCACGCTACTCCAGCGCTGCGATGTCAGCGATGACGCCGGCGTACGCGCCATGCTGGCGGCGACGGAAAAAGAATTCGCCCGTCTCGACGTGCTGATCAACAACGCCGGCACCACGGTGGATGTCGAGCCGAAAAATTTTGACGCGATGAAAGTAGAAGACTGGAACCGCGTATTCAACGTCAACGTGCTCGGTTTATTTCTGGTTACCCGGGCGGCGGCGCCGCTGCTGAAAAAATCGCCCAACGGCTGCATCGTCAACACCTGCAGCATCGCTGGCCTCCGACCGAGCGCCCAGCCGCTGCCCTACGCCGCGAGCAAAGCGGCGGTGGCCAATCTGACGAAAACTCTGGCCAACGCGCTGGGGCCGCAAATCCGCGTCAACGCCGTCGCGCCGGGATGGATCGAAGGCGACTGGATGAAGCGCACGCTGGCGGAAAATTACCAAGGATTAATGGCGCGCCGAGCGAAATACACGCCGCTCCAGCGCTGCTGCACCGAAGACGATGTCGCCGACAGCATGCTGAGCTTGATCCTGCACAACCGTTTTGTCACCGGCGAGATTATAATCGTCGACGGCGGCTTCGCGAGCACCACGTGATCCGAAGGATCACGGACTCCATATTCCAAATTACAGATTCTAAATTCAATAAAGCCGACGATATGACAATGCGCGCGACGGAATTACATTTGGTACACCTCGGCATTCAATTCAGAAATTTGAAATTTGGAATGTGGAATATGGAATTCCGAGCGCAGCGAGGAAGAGATGCTTGACGGTGTCGTCCGTTTCCCCGCCGAATTCGCCGCGCGCTACCGCGCCCAAGGCTATTGGGAAGATCGCTCGTTGCGCGACACGTTTGAGGAGTTGTTCGCCCGCCACGCCGATCGCGTCGCGGTCATCGACCGCGATCAACCCGTCACTTACGCGCAACTCGATGAACGTTCGACTCGCCTTGCGCTCAATCTCCTCGCCGAAGGACTGAAGCCCCTCGACCGCGTCGTCGTGCAGCTACCCAACGTCGTCGAGTTCGTCTATCTCTACTTCGCGCTGCAAAAAATCGGCGCCATCCCGATCATGGCGCTGCCGACCCATCGTTTCCGCGAGATGAGTCAGTTTGTCGAACTGTCCGGCGCCGTCGCCTGCGCCACACCCGACACCACCAAAGACTTCGACTACCGCGAGCTGGTGCGGCGCATTCGCCCAGCGAGCAAGACTTTGCGCGTGGGAATTATTCTGGGCGACGCGCCGCAGGGCTACTTGTCATTGACCGAACTGCTGGAGCGGCCAAGCCAGCGTTCGCCAAATGAACTGCCAAGCATCACCATCGACCCCGAAGATCCCGCGGCATTCCAGCTCTCGGGCGGCACGACGGGAATTCCCAAGCTCATTCCCCGTTCGCACAACGACTATATTTATAATTCCAAAATGGCCGCCGCGGTGACCGGCGTCGGACCCGATAGCGTCATGCTCAGCGTGTTGCCGCTGGCGCACAATCTGCCGCTCGCCTGTCCGGGACTGCAAGGATATTTTCTCCACGGCGCCAAGGTCGTGCTCGGCAGCTCCACGCGCGGCGAAGACATCTTTGCTCTGATCGAGCGCCACCGGGTGAGCCATATGGCGGTGGTGCCGGCGCTGCTGATTCGTTTGATCAACGATCCGGCGATCGCGAAATACGATCTTTCTTCCCTGCGCGTCATTCAGAGTGGCGGCCAACGACTTCAGCCAGAGGTGCGCCGGCGGACTAAAGAATTGATTCCAAGCGTTTTCGTCCAGGAAAATTTCGGCATGGCCGAAGGCATGCTGATGTTCGTTCGCTTCGACGATCCTGAAGATGTGCGAATGGAAACCGTCGGCCGGCCGGTGAGTCCCGACGATGAAGTGCGGCTGGTCGACGATGACGATAATGAAGTGGCGCCGGGCGAAATCGGCGAGTTGCTCGCCCGCGGGCCCTACACATTGCGCGGCTATTTCGGCGTGCCGGAGTATAATGCGCGCGCGTTTACCACCGACGGCTTTTACCGCTCCGGCGATCTGATGCGGCGCCATCCGTCGGGGAATTACATGGTCGAAGGCCGCAAGAAAGATCTGATCAACCGCGGCGGCGAAAAAATCAGCGCCGAGGAAATCGAAAATCTCATTCTCACCCATCCCGCGGTGCAAAACGTCGCCTGCGTGCCCATGCCCGATCCGATTCTCGGCGAGCGCATGTGCGCTTATGCGATCCTGCGCACCGGCAGCGCGCTGACGTTGCCGCAACTCGTCGCGTTCCTCATGAATGAAGAGATCGCTAAGCACAAACTGCCAGAGCGCTTGGAGATAGTCGACGATTTTCCGCTCTCGCCGTTCGGCAAGGTATCGAAAAAAGATTTGACGGAAAGAATTTCGTTGAAACTGAAGGAAGAAGGCGCAAACTAATTTTTGTTATGATCCGCTACTACTCCGGGGCGGATTTTTGTATTCGCTTTTGCCTCCACTGCCTGTTGCCTTTGTCTATCAGCTTCAAATAGAATCGGCGCCAATCTTATGGCCGAGACGTTAACCTTTATTCCAAGCGAACGGCTGGTACGTTCGATCCTGCTCATCCGGGGAGAAAAAGTCATGCTGGATTACGATCTGGCGGACCTTTACGAAGTCGAGGTGAAACAAATAAAAAGGCAGGTGAGGAGAAATATCGACCGATTCCCAAAAGACTTCATGTTCGAACTATCAAAACAAGAATATGATTCTTTAAGGCGCCAATTTGGCACCATAAAACGTGGCGAGCATTCTAAATACCTGCCTTATGCGTTTACCGAGCAAGGCGTCGCCATGCTCTCCACGGTGTTAAGAAGCAGGAGAGCGGTGCGGGTCAACATCGAGATCATGCGGGCTTTTGTTCGGCTCCGAGAGATAGTGGCCACGCATAAAGACCTAGCAAGAAAACTTGAGGCCCTAGAGGGAAAATACGACGCTCAATTCAAGATGGTTTTTGACGCGATTCGCCAATTGATGACCCCACCGGAGCCGAAGAAACGAAAGATCGGATTTCTCGTGAAGGAACGAGCTGCAAAATACGGAAGGTGCGACATTAATCTGAGAAGTCAAAATTGCCAACCGACGACGAAGCCATAATAGAAAACTGGATTGAGAATAAAGCATGAAAACCGAACAGGCCTCGACGCTGAAAATGTAAACCCCATGAGAATCATCGACCTGCACTGCTATCCCAACACCGAACCCTGGATCAAATCCCAGGGGCCCTACGTCGAAGCGCTGGCGAAATATTGGAACCGTGCCTGGACATGGAAGAGCGAATCCGAGGTCATCGAAGAATTTAAAAAAGTTCAAGTTGAAGCGCTGCTGGTCGCCTTCGACATCGAATCGGTCACCGGCGCGCCGCCCTGCACCAATGAATATGTCGCGCAGATGCGCGACCGCCATCCGGGCGTGATTCGCCAAGCTTGGGGCGCCGTCGATCCGCTGAAGGGAGAAGCTGCTATCGCAGAAGCGAAAAAGGCTATCCATGAGTTGAAGCTACTCGGCTTTCACTTCCATCCGATCATGGGTCATTTCTCCGTCGACGACCGCAAGCTCTACCCGCTGTGGGAGACCATCAACGAACTGAAAGTTCCCGTCATGATCGACGTCGGCACCACCGGCATGGGCGCGGGCATGCCCGGCGGCTTGGGCGCGGTGATTCGCCATGCGCACCCGTCCGCCATCGATCAGCTCGCCGCCGACTTTCCCAATTTGAATATCGTCGCCGCCCATCCCGGCTGGCCGTGGACCGAAGAAATGATCGCCGTGGCGTTGCACAAGGGCAATGTTTCATGGGAGCTATCGGGCTGGGCGCCGCAGTATTTTTCCGACGCGCTCAAGCGCGACATCAGAAGCCGGCTCAAGGACAAAATCATGTTCGGCAGCGATTACCCGAGCCTCCCTTACGATCGCCTTTTCAAAGAGTGGCACGAACTCGGTTACTCGGACGACCTATTGGAAAAAATCTTTCACGGCAACGCCGAGCGAATCCTCGGCTTGTAGTCTCGCGAGGCCGCAACGAATTGCAGAAAAGAATGGCCGCGGAGAACGCATAGGGCGCAAAAAAGATTTCGGAACTGTAGGGGCGGGTTTCAAACCCGCCCGTCCCCGAAACCTTCGTGCCTTCGTGGTGAGAAAATCCGACGGACTGAAGGAGACAACTGTAATGAACATCGACTTCCATGCCCACTTCTATCCTGAAGACTATTTAAAGAAACTCGAAGCCTCCCAGGGCGATGTCCGTATCGAGACCGACGCCAAAGGACAACGGTGGATTTTGAGCATGGGCGCCAAAGCCGGACCGATCACGCCGGACTTTTTCGACATCGACACCCGCGTCGAGCGGATTACCGAGAACCGCGTCGACATGCAAGTTCTCTCCTCGCCCCATCCCGGCGTCGACCGCTTTTCGCCGGAGGAAAGCGCCGACATGAGCCGGGCGATCAACGACGGCATCGCCAAAGCCATGCGCAAGTCGCCGAAACATTTTCAAGGCGTCGCCATGCTGCCGCTGATCGACACCAAGCTGGCGTTAAAAGAACTCGACCGCGCCGTGTTGGATCTCGGCATGAAGGGATTGTGCATGCTCTCCAACGTCGCCGGCAAAATGCTCGACGGCGATTTTCTCCTGCCGATTTACGCGCGCGCCCAAGAACTCGGCGTGCCGATCTTTATCCACCCGACCACACCGCTGGGCGCGCAAGTGATGCAGGAGTGGCGCTTGGCGATCATTCTCGGTTTCGAATTCGACGTCGTGCTGTCGGCGACGCGGCTGGCTTATTCCGGAATACTCGAGCGCTTTCCCGAATTGAATTTCGTCATCTCGCACCTCGGCGCAGGGATTCCTTTTCTCGCCGGCAGAATCGACCGCGGCTACTTCGATCCCACCTGCGGCATCAAAACCAAAAAGCCGACCAGCGAATATCTCCGCGAGCTTTACTGCGACACGGTGTCGTTTTATCAACCGGCCTTGGCCATGGCCTACGAATTTTACGGCGCCAGTCGAATGGTGCTGGGCAGCGATTTTCCGTTGATCATCGGCGACCTGCCCGCCGCCGTGCCGAGCATCGAAGCGATGAACATCCCCATACGCGAGAAAGAGAAAATTCTCGGGGGAAATGTCATTGAACTACTGAAACTGAAAATCTAAATCCGCGAACTGTAGGGGCGACCGGCGGTCGCCCGTATTATTAACAACGAACAAACCACACGAGGTGACCTATGGCCGACTACATCAAAAAACTCATGCCCCGTTTCCGCTACGGCGCGATCCATCCGCGCGCCCACGAAGACCCCATGCGCGGCGCCTGCTACCAGCTCTACCACCTCGTACCTTTGGACTTCATGGAGGTTGCCACCGGACTTGGATTGGAAAATTACACCAAGGACGCGGTCGAGAAGGCGATCAAGAATTTTTGGCCCTGCGTCGAGCGCCTCGCCAAAGAAAAAGTCGACCTGATTATTTTCAGCGGCGCGCCGATCTCGGCTGCTTTGACTCGGCCCCGAGTGCTCGAATTGCTGCGCCAGGTGAAAGAGAAAACCGGCATTAACGCCGACGCGCCGCTGGAAGCGGCCATCGCCGCGATGAAACATTTAGGTCTGAAAAAGCTCAGCATCGGCAGCCGCTGGGCCGACCCAGTCAACGACGCTATGATTTGCTATTTTGCCGAAGCCGAGATCGAAGTCGTGCACACCACCAAGCGCAATCAATGGGCAGCCGAAGCCTTCGGCATGACCCTGGAAGAAGGTTTGCAGGCCGCGGTTGACGTTGGCCGTGAAGCCGTAAGCCAAGCGCCGCAAGCCGAAGCGATTTTCGTTGCCGGCGGCGCGGCGATGTCTCTGCACGCCATTCCGACGATCGAAGAGGAATTCGCCAAGCCTACCTTCACCAACATGAGCGCCGAAGTATGGCATGATTTAGTACGCCCCGGCATTATTCCGCCGATACAAGGCTGGGGTTGTTTGCTGGCGAACCAAAAGCGGCCGTAATCTTTTTTCACCACGAAGGCACGAAGAGCACAAAGTTCGAATGTCTAACTTTCCGATACCTTCGTGTCTTCGTGGTGGAACAAACGATGGAAAGAAAACCAATGAATCGTTTTAAGCATATCATTCTCATCGTCGCGGCGATCGCGTTTCCCTCCGCCGCCATCGCCGCCGACCGCGTGACCATGAGCTCGACCAACATCACCGCCTTCGATCTCGATCAGATCGTTGCCGTAGCCAAAGGTTTCTTCGCCAAGGAAAACATCGAGTTCGAAGCCACCTACATGCAGCCCGACCTGGTGGTCAAAGCGTTGCTTGCCGGCACTGTCGATTTAGCTAAATCGGGAAGCCACTTCGGCCTCATCGCCGCGGCGCGCGGCGGCGATTTGAAAGTCATCGGCGGCTCGACCTACGGCTACGCCTACCAAATCATCAGCCAGCCGCAGTTCAAAACTCTAACCGATTTGAAAGGCCAAAAAATCGCCGGCGCCGGCATCGCCAGCATCACCACGACGATCTTCAAAGACGTTATGCAGCGCCAAGGCATCCCGCCGTCGGCGTACACGATTCTTTCCGTAGGCGGCAGTCCGGAAAGATTCCAAGCCCTCGCCTCCGGTCAAGTCGCCGCCTCCCTCGCCGAAGCGCCGCCCTACAATTTTCTCTCCATCGACATGGGCAAACGGGTGCTGCTCAACTACTCCGACGACATCAAGAGCATTCAGTACGGCTCCTACTTCGCGTCGAACAAATCGCTGACGCAAATGCGTCCGGTGTTGCAGCGCTTCATGCGCGCCATCGGCCAATCCATGCGCTGGTTGAACGATCCCGCCAACGAACGGGAAGGCGTGAGAGTTTTGATGGATCGGTTAAAGATCGACGAAACCGTCGCCGCGCGCACGTTCAAATTCATGGTGCCGGAAAACCGCTCCTACCGCGGCGAAGCGTTGATCGATCCGGTGGGATTGAATGAAATGATCCGCCTGCTGGCGTTGGATAATTTAATTCCAGAAAGAAAACCTTGGGAGACGTTTGTCGATTCAGGATTTCTACCGGTCGCGGCGAAGTAGAAATCGTGTTGGTGATCAGATCCGGCCACGAACACGATCACGTCAATTCCATCGCGACGCGAAAGCCATAATCAGCATAGCGAAAACTCGGCGGCAACGAACTGCGCGCGGCGCAGCGGGCGAATTTGATCTGATGACGCCAGGAGCCGCCGCGCGACGCGCGCCTAGTTCCCGATGTTGGGCCCTGGGGATTTCGTTCCTCCGAGTGGAGATAATAACGGTAATCATAAAAATCGCCGCACCACTCGTGCACGCCTTCGCTCATGTCGTAAAGTCCGAAACCGTTAGCGTCGTTGACACCAACCCGCGCCGGCCCGCCGGTCAGTGGATCGAATCCGGCATAGGGCCGCTGCTCTGGAGATGTATCGCCCCACGGAAAAAGCCCGCCGTCCCGTCCGCCGCGCGCGGCGCGCTCCCATTCGGCTTCCGTCGGCAAACGACAAATTTTGCCGCTGCGTTCGCTCAACCACTGACAGTAGGACGCCGCTTCATCCCAAGTGACTCCGACCACCGGCAGTTCGGCATCGGCGAACATCGGCTCGGCATGAAATGGCGGCGCGCTTGCGCCAGTGGCCGCGACAAAGACTTTGAATTCACGATTGGTCACCGGAAATTTGCCGATGGCGAAGCTACAGAGCCAGACACGATGTACCGGCCGTTCGTTTTCCTGGCCGGCTTCGCTGCCCATGAGAAAATCGCCATCGGGAATCACGACGAACTCTGGATTGACGTTTGGTTGCATGTCGAGAAGTTCGCAAGTCGCTTAACGGCGATTGCGCCGAAGTTGCAATCTGCCGTATAAATAAGTTTGTTGCACTGTAACGGAGGAATCGATGACGACGCAAGTGAGACCATCGCGCAAGCTGATGAATGGCTTTATTCTGACCGTAGTCGGATTTTTCGGATGGTTGCTCTGCGCATCTGAGTCGCGCGCCCAAGCCGCGCCGTTTTACAAAGACAAAACCATCCGCATCATCGTCGGCTTCACCTCCGGCGGCTTGTACGATCAGTACGCGCGCTTGTTGGCGCGCCACATGGGCAAATACATTCCCGGCAATCCAACCGTCATCGTGCAAAACATGCCCGGCGCCGGCTCGCTGAGCGCAACCAATTATGTTTACGGCGTCGCCAAACCGGATGGCCTCACGTTAGCCATGCCCGGCAGCGGCATCTATCTCGACCAGATGCTCGGCCGCAAAGAGGCCACCTTCGATGTCGCCAAATTCGCCTGGCTCGGCAGCGTCGACCAACGCGATCTGGTGCTCTACATGAAAGCTGACGCGCCGTGGAAATCCATCGAAGACATACTCGCCGCCAAGGAAGTTCCCAAGTGCGGCTCGACGGGAACCTCCGACCTGACGACGATCATGATGAATATTTTGAACGACACCATCGGCGCTAAATTCCACGAAGTGCGCGGCTACCCCGGCGGCGTCGAAATCGATCTGGCTTTGGAGAAAGGCGAAATCCAATGCCGCGGCACCGGTATCACCACGCACTTCGCCCGCGAACCTTATTTTTCCTGGCATAAGAGCGGCTTCGACCGCCACATCGTTCAGACCGGCGCGAAAAAAGATCCGCGTATCGCCGACGCGCCGACGCTGGTGGAACTGATGGAGAAAAAGAAAACTCCGGCGCTGCCGCGCAACGTCGCCAAAGTTTTATTGGTATCGGCAACGATTGGACGACCGATGATGACTACGCCGGGCACGCCGCCGGACCGCGTCACACTTCTGCGGGAAGTTTATGTGAAAACATTCAAAGATCCGGCGGTGGTCGAAGAAGCCAAGAAAGCGAAAATGGATTTAGAAATTTTAACCGGCGCCGAAGTCGAAGCCCAGCTGCGCGACGTCATGGGCCAACCCAAAGACGTCATCGAGCGGGTAAAAAAATTATCAGAGTGATCGTCCGCTTTGAATCCTATGGTAGGGGCGTATTGCATACGCCCTTCTTCCCACCCGCGACAGATTCATGAAGCCCTTCGTCATCTACACCGCACTCGTTCTCGCGATCATATTTCTCGCCGGCGCGCTTGTCGCCATCATCGAAGTGTTGCAAGAACCTAACCTGCTCGCCAATCCCAAGCTGAAACCGGCCCTCGGCTTCCTCGTCAGCGGCGGCATGTTTCTCGGCATCGGCCTGCGCGGCTGGCGCGGGCGCCGGAAAATTGCGGCAACGAGTAACCAATCGATTTGAATTATTTGCTCGCCTCCAGATCTTTCCACACCTGCCTTGCCAGGGAAAAATCACGCACGTCATCCAGCGTCCGTTTCTTGTCGTTGCCCAGCCGATCTATAAAACTTTCGATCTCGGCGTCGGTCATGGTGCCGTCGCGCTGAATCGATTTAAGTTCGACATCATAGGAGCGCGCGGCGATCTCCGGGGTTTGCTTGACCCATTGCAACAGGACTTTAATCGTTTCGGCGCGGTTCTCGTCGATAAAACGGTTGGCGCGCAAAATCGCCCGCACGCCGCGCCGGACGAAATTTGGATTCTCCTTGATCAATCGGTCCGAGGTAATCATCCCCGAGGCCGGCATGCCGATCTCCGGCGGCCCGGCGAGAACTTTGCCACCGGCCTTTTGCGCCATCAAGTCGTGGGGCGGCGACAGCGTCGTCACTTCCACCGCGCCGGTGATGACCGACTGCAAGCGCACCGAAGTATCGCCGAGTACCACCGGTTGCATCAGCGCCGGATTCAGCCCTTTGGAACGAAGCAACTCCTCCGCGACTAGATGATCAGAACCACGAAGACTCGATACGCCAAGCTTCTTGCCCTTGAGATCTTGCACGTCCTTTATGCTCGGATGCGCGATCAAATAATAAACACCCTTTTTGAAAGCGACAAGCACGATCTTCATCGAAAATCCGGAAAGTATTCCGCGCACCGTGCTGACAAAGGTGCCGGTGAAAGATACATCCCCATTCATCAACGCCATCACACCCAAGCGCGGATTGGCCTGAATGATCTCCACGTCCATGCCTTCGTCGCGAAAGAACCCTTTACTCACCGCGACGTAGTACGGCACACTGGTGTTACTGCGACTCGAAAACGAAATGCGCACTTTCTGCATCTGCGCCTGAGCGATCCCATTGATAGCGGCAATGGCAACGACAACTGCAAGCAACATCGAAAAGCAGCTTCGAATTCCGATCCGGCGATTTTCCATTCTCAGTTCTCCCTTCTGCAATGTTCCTACTTTCCCGCTTCCAATTCCTTCCACGCCGCCCGCGCGAAGGAAAAATCGCGCACTTCATCGAGGGGCCGTTTCTTGTCGGCGAGCCGTTCCATTTGCCCTTCGATCTCGGCGTCGGTCATAGTGCCGTCTTTGGCGAGAGTCTTGAGCTCGATATCGTAGGAGCGCGCCGCCAGTTCCAATTTCTGCGGCACGAACTGGGACATGATGCGGATCGTTTCTTCGCGATTGGCTTCGAGAAAACGATTGGCGCGCAATAAAGCGCGAATCGCTTTGCGCAGCACTTGGGGATTCTCCTTGATCACCTTGTCGGCGGCGAAAAGTCCGGACGACGGCACGCCGATCTCGGGCGGACCGGAGACTGCTTTCAGTCCCAAATTTTGCAACTGCACATCGTAGGGCGGCGGCACCGACACCGCTTGAACGATGCCGGTAACTACCGCTTGAAATCGCAGCGACGGATCGCCCACGGCAATGGCTTGGACAGAGTTGGGATCGATCCCCTTCATGCGCAGCAATTCGCGGCCGATGATGTGGTCGCCGCCATTGATCGCCGTCACGCCAAGCTTCTTACCCTTCAGTTCTTGCACGTCTTTGATCACCTCGGGCCGCACCATCAAATAGTACAGACCTTTCTTCAGCAAGATGAAAACCGTCTTCATCGGCAATCCCTGCACCACACCGCGAAAGGTGCTGACAAACGAAGTCGTGAACGTGACATCGCCGTTGAGCACCGCCATCGCGCCCAGCCGCGGATTGATCTGAATAAATTCCACATCCAACCCTTCATCGCGAAACATCCCGCGCGCCTGGGCGACATAGTAACTCGCGTTGGTATTACTGCGGCTCGACAATGAAATACGAATCTTCTGCGTCTGCGCCTGCGACGCCGGCACGAACATCAACATCGACAACGCCAATCCCACAAGTCCGATTTTTTTTCTCATGCGCTTCTCCGTGAAATTGACCAACCGAGGGAGGTTTCTAAACCCGCCCCCATATTTCCAATTCTTTTTTTGCGCCCTTTGCGCTTTTTGCGGCCATTCATCCGAATCCGAACTCTACGATCTCCGCTTTCACAGTCAACTATAAATAAGCCAGCCGACTCCAACAGGTCAAGATAAGTTTGAGTAATTTTTGCTTTACAAGCCGCCGAGACTTGACCTAGAGTCGGCTCAATCATGATGCAGTTATCCATTCGCGCCACTCTTCTGCTCTTGTTAATCGCAACCACGGCTTCGGCCAATCACTACCTGCCCAAGCCCGGCGACCGGCCGGTGAATCTTCGCGTCGGCACCTCGGCGGTCACCGGCGGCTTCGTCCACCTCTACACCGGTCTCGACAACGGCATTTTCGAAAAGTACGGCTTGAAGATCGAGCACGTCTACATCCGCGGCCAATCGCCGGCCCTCGCCGCGTTGGCCGGCGACGAGCTGCAATTCAATTACGGCGCGGCCGATGGCAGTCTGCCTGGAATGGCGGCCGGCGTCGACGCCAAACTGATCGCCTCGCCGCTGGTCAAACTTCCTTACGTCATGATCGCGCGCAAGGAGATCCGCCGTCCCGAAGATTTGAAAGGAAAATCTATCGGCGTCACTCGCCCCGGCGATTTGAGCGCGCGGCTGTCGCGGCAAGTGGTAAGAAAATTTGGCCTTACCACCGATGAAGTGACCATCCGCCCCATCGGCGGCAGCCAATCGGAACGTTATCAAGCCATGCTCGGCAACGTCGTCCAAGCGATCCTGGTCACGCCGCCATTGGATATTCGCGCCAAACTCGACGGCTTCAACATCATCTATCGCTTGATCGACTTGGAGATTCCGTTCATCTACAGCTCGCTGATCACCAACTATAAAATGCTCCGCGAGCGCCAAGAAACCGTCCAACGCATGGTCGCAGCTCTGGCCGAGACGGTTCACTTCGTCGAAAAAAATCCCGAGCGCGCCAAAGCCGCCATCGCCAAAGCCATGCGCGTGAAGGATGATGAAGCATTGCAATCCTCCTACAACGTCTATGCCAAAGAGATCGTCGATCGTACCATGATCGTGCCGGGAAAATCGGTCATCGAAGCGGTGGACATCGCCCGCGAAACTGGCACCATCGTCAGAAAGAAAGCCGAAGAGCTGTTCGACAACAGTTACGTCAACAATCTCGAAAAGAGCGGCTTCTTAAAAGAGCTTTGGGGCAACGAAAACTACCGGCGGTGAATATGAAAATAAAAATATTGCCGTTGCTGCTGGTTATCTTTAGCGCCAACGCCTTCGCCAACCCCTATCTGCCCAAACCCGGCGAGCGCACTCTTGCCATGCGAGTTTCCACCTGCGCCGTCTCCGGCGGCTTCATCCATCTCTACACCGCCCTCGACAACGGCTTGTTCGAAAAATACGGCGTCAAGTTTGAAAATATATTTATCCGCGGCAGCGGTCCCAATCTCTCGGCGCTCGCCAATGATGACGTGCAATTTTCCTACTGCGCCTCCGACGCGTTGATTCCCGGTCTAGCCGCGGGCATCGACGCAAAAATCGTCGCCTCGCCGTTGGTAAAGCTGCCTTACGTGCTGGTCACGCGCAAAGAAATCCGCCGCCCCGAAGATCTCAGAGGCAAAGCTCTCGGCATTGCCAGGGCGGGCGACTTGAGCGACCGGCTGTCGCGCGCGGTGGTGAAAAAATTGGGCTTGGCGGCGGACGAAGTCATCATGCGCCCCATCGGCGGTAGCCAAGGCGAGCGTTATCAAGCGATGGCGGCGGGCATCGTTCACGGCGTCATCATCACGCCGCCCTTAGATGTCCGCGCCAAGAACGAAGGCTACAACGTGCTCTACCGCCTGATCGATTTGAATCTGCCGTTCATCTACAGCTCGCTCCATACCAATTATAAGATGCTCCGCGAACGGCCCGACATCGTCCAGCGCGTGGTCGCCGCTCTCGCCGAGATCGTCTACTTCGTCGAAAAAAATCCCGACAAAGCCAAAGCATCGGTCGCCAAAGCGATGCGCACCAACGACCAAGCCGCGCTCCAATCCGCCTACGACATGTACGCCAGAGAAATCCTCGATCGAACATTGTTGGTACCGAGCAAAGCCGTCGCTGAAGCCGTCGACATCGCCCGCGAAGGCGGCACGACAGTCAGAAGAAAAGCCGAAGAGATTTACGACAACGGCTTTGTGAATAATCTGGAGAAGAGCGGTTTCTTGAAAGAGATTTGGGGCAGTGAAAATTATCGGCGGTAACTTTGCGCGGCGATTTCCATTTAAAAGCTAGCACCAACGCTCACCTCCCCTGCACCTTGCGCAACAAACTCATATCTTCCAAATCATCCGGCGTAAACGTCTTCGTGATCTTCAGAGTCTCGCGATAAATCTCGATCTCCTTTTCCACCGCCGCGCGCGGCTTCGTGCCGTCTTTGCTGTAGCCGAGCATTTGCGCGGTGAAGGCCTTTTCAGCCAGCGCCAGATCGAGCTTGTGATAACTGGAAACATACTGAACCACTTCGCTGCGATTGGCCGGATTGAGAATATAGGTCATGGTCCGGTGCAGTGCCGCGATCATGCCGTAGACTTTCTGCGGGCTCTTTTTCATCGTGTCGATGGAACTGACCAAGCCGATGAAACTCAACGGCGCGTACGTCCTCGCCTCCGCCAACTTCACATAGCCTTTGGCTTCCAGCTCTTCGACATACGGCGGCGCCAGCAAAGTCGCGGCAATTCTTTTGCTTGTTAGCGACTTGATCGCGTTGTCGGTGACCAGCATCGCCAACAGCGTCACCTTGCCCGCCTCGATCCCATGGGCGCGCAGAATCACGTTCGCTGACATACCCACGGCGTCGGTCAATGCGGTGACACCGACCGCTTTACCGATTAAATCTTGAATCGACTTAATCTCCGGCTGCGCCAGCAGCACATGAACCGGATCCTGCTGAACATAGAATATCCGCCTGATCGGCAAGCCGCGCATGATCGCCGACGTGGCCGCCCCCGTGGTCGTGGAAAAATCCAGCTCGCCGCCGACGATCGCCGCGATCGCCGTCGGTGGCGACATCATCACCAACTGGGGCTCGATCTGCTCGGCCGCGAAGAAGCCCTTATCCTTGCCGAAGTAGTACGGCATGATCGACAAACTCTTCGACGGCACATGGATCGTCGCCTTCATGGGCGCGGAAGCGGCGTGGGCCGATTGCAGCGCCAGCATCAAACCGAGAATGACCACCGCATTGTGAATTACTGTCCGTGCGTACATCGTCTCACCTAACCTCTCGCGCACAATGTGAAGATTTGACTCACCACGAAGATCACGAAGGACACGAAGGGTTCGGATGAATACAAATCCGACCTTCGTGTCCTTCGTGGTGAACACTTCCGTTCGTCTTTGCTTGCGGCCAATACCAGCTCGCGTCACTCATGGAACCTGCTTGTCGCCGCCGCGGCGACTTGCTGCACCGCCGGCACCGGACAAAAGCCATGGGCTTCGACGGCGAAGACCGGGTTGAACTTACTGCGAAAATTTTCCAGCGCGATGACCGCCGCCAGCTCGACTAGCTCTTCTTCGCTAAACTGTTTCTTAAGCCGGTTGAAAAATCGCTCGGTCACGCGCTTGTTGGTGTAAGTCATGCGTTCGCACAGTTCCAACGCCAATTTTTCGCGTAATGAAAACAGCGCGCTCTTCTTGTAAGCGCCCAGCGCCGCCGCCACTTTCTCCGCCGACGCGCCCTGTTGCATCCCACTGGATGCGTTGATGTCCAGTCAATAGGGGCAACCGTTGATGCTCGCCGCTTTCATGCACAGTAGATGGCGCAGCTCGGCGCCGATCAAGCCCGAAGCGACAATGCCGGCTTGCAGCGCCTGCACGCCTTTTTGAATCGTCGGCCGCAGACCGTAGACTTTCGCCGTGTTTAAAATCGTACCGTATTGTTTCTCCTGCGACGCGAATACCTCTTGAACTTCTTTGGGCGCGGTTTCTTTCGACGCACCTTTGATTCTCAACATATGCGACCTCCGATTGAACTATATTTTCAGCAGCTTCGCCGCGGTGCCGCCGAGCATGGCTTCTTTCAATTTTGCATCCAGCGCCAGGCTACGAATCAGCGCAATATACTCGCCCACACCATCGATGTTCTTACCTTGTTTAGGATCGCTGGCGTTGAAATTTTGCGGATAGTCCGTGGCGAAAACCAGCCGCTCCGGTTTGATGACTTCCAACGCGCAGCGCAGCGCGATAGCGCTGCCCTCGAAGCCGGCCATGTCGAAGTAGAGCCGTTCGAAATAATCGTCGAACGACTTGGGCAACTTGAAACGATACGACGAGCGCGAGATGCGCTCTTTGTAACCCGCCAAACCGCCGCCGAAGTGGGCGAAGACAAAATTTAAATCGGCAAAGCGTTCGACCACGCCGCCGGCGATCAGCCGCGTCACTGCCACGCCGAGATCGAATTCTCGCGTAAGAATCACTGGCAGCATATAATCCTTCATCAGGTCGTAGCCCTTGGGCCCCAATGCCGGATGAACGAAAATAGTTGCACCCAATTTCGCCGCCAGTGAATAGAACGGCTGAAACTCCTTGGCATCCAACGACAGGCCGTTCACCTGCGACGAGATCGTCACGCCTTTCAAGTTCAATTCAGTGATCGCCCGCTCAAACTCGGCGAGCGCCGCATCGCCGCCCAACGGCGGCACATGCGCCAAGCCGACGAAGCGGCCGGGAAAATCTGTCTGCGCCCGCGCCGTGCAATCGTTGAGCAGCTGGCAGTTTTCCAGCGTCGTATCCCAGCCGAGAATGCAGCTCTGCACCGCGACATCGATACCGGCGCGGTCCATGTCGGCGATCTGCGCCGACAAATCGAAAAGCTGCGAATGAATCGAAGCATCGCCGGTCCGCACTGCATCCTTGCGATTGGGATCCATGCCCATGCGCCGGCCGAGTTCGGCGGGAATGTAGTGATGTTCAAAGTCTATAACCACAGAGGATCTCCCGCAAGCAGTGAATTGTTCAAAGAGACCAAGGTGTACCACAACTTGGCATCCTTCGTCACATGTTCCGCTAACCGGACAGCTGCACCAACTCGCTGGTGTAAAGGCGATAGATTTCCCAACATATTAACATCAGCAACGGCTGAATCGGGTTGATCGGCAAGCTACCGGGAAAGATCAGCAAGAAGTAGGGAATGAAGTAAAGCAGCAACAGCGATATCTTATAATAAGATGAGAGTTCGTCGCTGTACGGATAGAGCAACAAGATCGGCACCGCCAGCAGCAGCAGGTCGTAAACGAAGCCGTGATGCATGAGCAGCAACGTGGCGGTCATCAGCATCGCCCACTGGAAATCGAAGGCATTAGATGTTGTCGGCACCGATTGTCGACAAACTCGCCACAACCAATAAATCACCAATAGCGATATCGACAGGGTCGCAACGATCGCAGCTAAGTGCGGCAAGAGCGAGCGGAAAAATCCGTACAGCGTGATGTAGTGCGACAACGGTTGCGTCAAGGTGACGATGCGGCGTGACTGTTCGGCGACCGCTTCGATGTACGCCGGGTAAGAGCCGAAAGAGAACAGCCAACCGCCGGCGACGATCAGCAGCAGGCAAGAACTAGCGATGCCGAGGAGGCCGGCCCACATTTTTCTTAGCGCCAGCAGCGGCAACAGCACCATTAAGTATTGCGCCCGGTAGGAGAGAAAGCCCAGGACAAATCCTGCCCAGTAAAGCCGCTCGCGCTTGATCAGAACAAAGGCGAGAGCCCAAAGAAAAAGCACAACCGCCGTCGTTTGCCCCGTGGATATCAGCCAGTAGAGCACCGGCGCCGCGTAGATGACGGCCAAGTCCACGCGCAGCGATGGTAGCCGCGCCGGATCGAGACGAACGATCGACAGCACCGATAGACAACTGAGAACGACAGTGAACGCGGCCCACAGCCAATAAGCCCCAGCATAAGAAAGTGCGCTGAGCAGCATTAAAAGAATCGTAAAGAAGGGCGCGTGCAGATACGGCCAGTGCACGCCGCGGCGCGCGCCGGGGCTGAACTGTTTTTGCAATTCGCGTTGCGCCGCGGCGTCGTAAAGTTTTTCGGGATGATCGCGCGCTAATAGTGCCGCCGAGTAGAACTGCACGAAATCGGCGCCGGGAGTTTCACGGAAGCTCGGAACGTGAACTTAAGCGGCAACGATGACTAGGTTGGTCAGCGCAGATAATACCAAGGCGTAAACGAAAATGCGTTTCGCTATGAGCCAAGCGAGCATGCGCCTTAGCTCTCCACCACAATCGCCGTGTCGGCGGTGATCGCGCATACCGGCATATGCGTGGTGTTGCGCGCGAAACCGATCTTGCCTGAGCTATCGATCAGAATAATACCGCCGGTGCTGCTTAGCTTCGCCGCAAGTTCGGCGATCACATGAACGGCGGCATTCTGCGCATCGTTACCATTGCGCAAAAAATCCACCGCGGTTTTCGCCAGCACCAAGCGCATGATCGCTTCGCCGTAACCGGTGCACGACGCCGCGCCATAATTATCCGCATAAGTGCCGCAACCGATCAACGGCGAATCGCCGACACGGCCGGGCAGTTTGTTGAAGATCCCACCGGTTGACGTCGCCACTGCAAGCTTGCCGCCGGCATCGAAGGCGACGCAGCCCACCGTGCCGTGCTTGGCGTCCCAGCGAATCTTCTCACTTGCGACAATCAAGGCATCGGGATCGCATTCAGGAAACCCGATCCCGCGCGCGAATCGCAATGCGCCGGCCCCCGCCAGCATGACATGACGGCCGTCCTCTAAAACGCGGCGCGCCAGCTTGATCGGATTCTTAATTCCAGAAACAGCCGCCACCGCTCCCGCTCGAAGCGATTGTCCTTCCATGATCGCCGCGTCCATCTCGACGTTGCCAAGACTGTTTAGCGTCGACCCGGTGCCGGCGTTGAACAGCGGATTGTCTTCGAGCACAACCACCGCCGCTTCGGCGGCATCAAGCGCAGTGCCTCCAGCGACAAGAATTTTCCAGCCGGCCAACGCCGCCGCTTTGCAGCCGTTGAGCCGCGCGACGAGACTATCGTCTTTAATCGGCCCAGCGCCGCCGTGGACAATGATCGAAGGTTGAAATGATGCCATGCCTGTTTCTTCCAGCTCGATAAGAAAATGCGATCTCACCACGAAGGACACGAAGGTTTCGGATAATTAATATTCCGAACTTCGTGCCCTTCGTGGTGAATAATTCTTCGCTGCTTCACTTACGCAAGCTCTCGCAGCACCGCCCGGCACGGCGCGCCGTCGGAGCCGGCGAGCTTCACCGGCGGACAAAATAATTCGTAGCGCCCCGGCGGCACTTCGGAGAGATCGACGCCTTCGAGCAAGATCACGCCGTGATCGAGAAAGGCGCGATGCACCGCCACTTGCTCGTTGGCACCGGCGGCGGAAAGATAATCCAATCCCACTAACTTCACACCCAGATCGACCAGCGCCTTGGCACCGTCGACAGAAAACGGCGCGAAGCTCGCATCGTACACGCCTTTTTTTAGCAACTGCGAATTGCGCGTCTTGAACAACACCCGCGTCTCACCAATGAGATTCGCCTTGGCGACATCGGCGGCGGTGATATGCGTGCCGGGCTCGGCGGCGCACACGCGCGCCGGACCGATGAAGGTTTCCAGCGGCAGCGCTTCGATGGTGATGCCGTCGGGCAAGAAATGAAACGGCGCGTCGACATGAGTGCCGGCATGAACGCTGGTATGAATCGACGACGAATTGTTGGTGTCGCCCTTGCTTATGCGTTTGCGCCCGATCAGTTCCAACGGCTGCGCCGTCACCCAGCGAATCGATTCCGGCGAAAGCGTCAAAGAAATATCATAGAGTTTCACAGCATCACCTCCGTCAATCGATCTTATGCGAGCTGATGATTACTGACAAGCAGCCGAAGGGCAAGGCACGCCTTGCCCCTACAAGTCTAATTCCGATTTTGCGTCCTTTGCGGTGAACATTCCGAAGCAGAGCTAAGGCCGATCGCGACCGGCCCCTACAGCGAATCATCGGCCCAAATGAATCGCGAAATTTCCCGCGACCACGCTGACGATGCCGGCGACAATTTTCCAGTTGACCGCTTCGACATCGCGGAGAAAAATCCCCGCGAAGACCAGCGACCAGATCGGGTAGCTCGCGGCGATCGGCGCGACGATGACGACACGTCCCATACTGATCGCCGTGATGATACAGAGAATCGACACTGTCTCGGATAATCCAGTAATCAAAAAAGGCCACAGCGCGCCGCGATCCCACACCAACCGTTGGGAGCGCGGCGACAGCGCGAGATAAATCAGAAAGCCGCCCAACGACACCAAACCCATCAGCGCCGAGAAAAACAGCGGCTCATGGGCCATCGTCAGCACGTAGCGGCGGATCGGATGATTCATACCGGTGAGGCACGCCGCGCCAATGGGCAGCAGCAAATGCCAACGACGAAAGCTCGCCACCTGCCGTTCGGGTTTCCAAGAAACCAGCACGATGCCGATAACCACGAGAATCGTGCCGAGCACGATCAGCGCCGAAGTCTGCTCGCCGAGAATTGTTACCGCGAGGGTGGCGCTGATCAGCGGGCTCACCGATTGCAGCGTCGCGCTGCGCGATGCGCCGATCTTTTCCACGCCGGTATAAGCAAACAGCCGCACGCCCAACTGAAAGATACCCACCAGCGTGAACAGCGCGATCGCCGTCAACGGCACCGCATGAACCCCGCCGGTGACGAAAACCGCGCTCCACAAGAGAACGTTCTGCATGAGAATCGACACCAACGTGACGGTGGTCGGCGTCGAATAGCGCATCCCCGCCCGCGCCGAAACCAGCGCCGAGGCGTAGAAGACCGAAGTGATGAGAGCAAGAATTTGCGCCGTCGCGTCGGAAGTCATGTCAAAGCAAGATCCTAAACCGAAGCGTAATCGCGACAGCTAAGTGAGAAAGTCCGTCCTCACCACGAAGATCACGAAGGACACGAAGGGTTCGGATAATTTAAACTCCGAACTTTGTGCTCTTCGTGTCCTTCGTGGGGAAAGTTCTCTTTCTTATTTGGTTGCGGCTGTGCCGCGCTAGGCCCTTTGCGGCTAATTTCTTATTTCAGAATTTCCTGCAACAGTTTCTGCACCGGTTCCGGATCGAGAAATCCAATCACCTGATACTCCCGCCCTGCGGCGCGTTTCCCATCCGTCAAGACATCGTCTTTCGAAATATCGATGCGCATCGAATCCGACGCTTCCACTTCCTTCACGTTCATCACTTTCTGCCAAACGCTCTGGCCTTCGCGCGACAGATACCAGTTGATGAACAGCTTGGCAGCATTCGGATGCGGCGCGCGGTTGATCAGCGCCAAGACACTGCTGCCGCCGCCACCGATGGTTCCGCCTTCTTTCAATTTCTCCGGAGGAATGTCTTCGACCGGCAGCCCTTGCTTCGCGGCTTTGTCGATCTCCCGGCACAAATGACACAGCGGAAACTTTCCGGTCGCGAGCCAATTGGTCCCCTGTCGGCGGTCTCGGAATAGCGTGATGTCGGTTTCCGTATAAAGCCGCCGCACGAAATCGGTGCCGAGTCCCGGACGATGATAAAGAATCAACACCGGCGTCAACAATGCCGCGCCGCGCGGGTCTTGGCCGAGCAGTTTTCCCTTCCATTTCGGCTGCAATAAATCCCAGTACGACTTGATCTCGTCCGGATTCATCAGCTTGGTGTTGTAGGACAGCCCGGTGGTCACGATGGTGCCTTCGAACATGAAAATATATTTGTTCTCCGGATCGGCGTACCAATGTTTGCCGCCGTACCACTTCGACGTATCCGTGACTTCGGGAAGTATAAATGTCGACGCGATGGGATCGAGAATCTTGTTGAGATAGAGCATGCGCGGCCCGTTGGGCCCGCTGGCCGTCAAGTCAGCGAGATACTTATCCGCCCGCCGCTCCGCGACGATCCGGGTCATCATGTCGGCGGCGCGTCCACTCGCGGAAGTGATTTTGATGAATGGAAACTCTCTGTTGAACGCCGCGATAATATCCGGATGGGTAATCTCCTGCCCGCCGTAGAGCGAAACCTGCCCTTCTTTCCTCGCCTCTTCGATGGTCTTTTGCCATTCTCCTTTCCACCGCGGCGCGTCTGCCGCATGCGCAGCAGACACAAACACCAAAACAAGGCCGACCATCACAAGGATAAGGACTTTGCTATTCATTCTTTTTCCAGGCTGATGCCTGTTGCCTCATTTAATCACCTCACCCGCCCGCGTCAGCACCGTCGGCAGAACCGTTGGACCGATCCGTCAAGTGGGTGCGCGGTGCGGCGCGATCGAGATACTACCCCTACAGGGCAAGCTTATTGGCAAGGGCTTCGAGGAGTGGAAGGTAACGGCGCAGCCGCCCATAAACTGCCTTGGCCAGCTCCTCGTCGTAGGTGTGCGAGGTTTGATTGCGATCGGCTAACATCGCCAGCCAGTCCCGTTCGTCCACGACCCAAGAGGCTTTGAATGCCAGCGTCAAGCAACTCTTGGGAGACTGGCAATCTAGGCCCTCGTCCCTGGCCGCTCTTGAATTGCTTTCCAAGCCAGTTCGAAACAGAACTCAAACCGCTGGATGGCCGCGTCGCGACTCACATCGTTTTCCGGCTGCGCCAACACGTCGCGCAACCGGGTGATCGCCGAAGTTAACGCTTGGCGGCGCGTGGTCACAGACGTTCTCCGTATTTAAGAACTTCCTCACGCAAGCCGGCACCGGCCGAGCTAAGATCCACAAGGTCGATCTGGTAAAGCGTCGCGATATCATCCACGGCATCGTGCAACAGAGCCATACGCTCTGGTGCAATAGGAGTTCCGATCGAGATCGCCAGATCGATGTCCGAGTGAGCCAACGCTTTGCGCCGGGGCCAAGAGCCAAACCAGATCACCTCCGTGCTCTCGCCGAAAAGCGATCTCGCAAGTCTCGCGACCTCGCGCGCGATTTCAAGCGGACGAGCAACGTCGGTTTGGCTACCAAGAGCTTCGCGCACCATCTGTCTTTTTACCTTCAAGGTTTCTTAGTTTACCTATGCCCGGATGGCTGTCAATCGCTAATTTCGATCAGCCAAAACCTGTCCTGAGCCCTTCGACTCACTCAGGATAAACTCCTGCGAAGGATCTCGATCCTAATAGTCTCACGCCTCTCGCCTATCGAATGACTCTGTCCGCCCGCACCAACACATTCGGCGGAACCGTCACGCCGATCTGCTTCGCCGTTTTCAAATTGACGACAAACTCGAACTTCTGAGCCCGTTCCACCGGTAGTTCAGTCGGCTTTCTGCCTTTCAGGATCTTGTCGACGACGGTCGCGGAGCGCCGGCACAGATCGCCCACGTTGGCGCCGTAAGACAGCAAGCTTCCGGCGTCGGCAAAATGCGATCCACCCGCCGCGGTCGGCAGGCGCTTGCTTATTGCCAGCTCAAGGAGGCGCTGTCGGTTTTGGGAAAACATGGAACCTTCCGGGATCAAAAGCGCGTCGGTGCGGCCTTGGACCATGGCAACGAAAGCCTTGGCGAAGGCGTCGGGAGCGCTCGCCTCCACGCGCTGAAGCCGCACCTTCAATGCGCGAGCTTCCGGTTCGATATTTTTGGGGATAATGGCGTGGCCAGGATCGTTGGAGTTAACTAGAACCGCCACACGGGAAGCCTTGGGTAGCGCTTCCTTTAGAATCTCTAGCCGTTTTTCGATGATCTCGGTGTCGCGCAACTCCATCCCTGTGATATTACCGCCAGGATGCGCCAAGCTGAACACGATCCCCTGTTCAACTAGATCGATGGAGACTCCGACGACGATGGGAATCGTCGCGGTCGCCTGTTTAGCCGTAAGGACGGCCGGAGGCGAGTGCGTCCAAATGACATCGGGCGCGCTTCGGACTAGCTGGGCAGCGACCTCACGGAGCCGCTCGGGCTTCGCCTCGCCGTAGCGAGATTCGATGAGGATGTTCCGCCCATCCACATAGTCCAATTCCCGCAACCCTTGTCGGAACCCAGCGGTGCAGACGCTCGAAGTAGAACCCGGCTCAAGAATCCCGAGTCTGGGGATCTTTCCCCGCTGCTGCGCGTCGGCGAGATGGACGGAAGCCAGAATTATGATCGATAGTAGAGAAATGACGGTCTTTTTTTTCATCGGTCTTCTCCGACAATCCAAAATCTAAAATTATTTCCTTCTCTGCTCCAACACTTCTTTGACGAACTTGGTGATCGGTGCCTGGTCCATCCATTCGGCGCGATCGACGAAGGGATAGCGGTTCTCATCGGTGCCTTCGGGCCGGCGGTTGCCGCGCGGCACTTTGTCTTTGGGAATATCGACGCGCAACGAGTCCGGCCCTTCTTCCCCCGTCGTGAAAATTCGTTGATAGGCGATCTGTCCTTCGCGCGAGAGCAGCCAGTTGAGCCCGAGCTTCGCCGCGTTGGGATGCGGTGCTTTGTTGATCAGCGCCGCGCCGCCCGATCCCGCCGTGATGTACGCGCCTTCTTTCAAATGATCGGGATCGAACCAATTGACCGGCAATCCTTGGGTCTGCATGACGTCGATATCCATCCGTCCCACCGGCGCGAAAATCGAGATCGCGAACTTGCCGCCGGCCAGCCAGTCGCCCATCTGGCGCGTGTCGGTGCTGATGACGATATCGGTTTCAGTCAAAATGCGCCGGATAAATTCCGGGCCGAGGCTTTTGCTGTAGTAAAAAAACCGCATGGCATCGCCGCTGCCGCCCAGGGTCGGATCGTAGGCGACGATCTTGCCTTTCCATTTTGGATTGAGCAGATCCCAGTACGACTTCACTTCTTTGGCACTGACCAGCTTGGTGTTGTAGGCCACGACGATGCGCGTGCCGCCGTTCAAGTTGAGCAGATATTTATTCTCCGGATCGACGTAGTGATGTTTCTTTTGCCACCATTTCGACAGATCGGTCACCTCCGGCAGCACCAGCACCGCCGGGATCGGATCGAGCGCCTTGGCTTTGTAAAAAACATTGTAGCCGGTCGTGAGACCATTCAAGTAAAGATCGGCAAGAAACTTGTCCGCGCGCCGTTCCGACATCAACCGTTTCGCTACATCCGCGCCACGGCTAAACACACCGGTAATTTTTATCTCGGGATATTTTTTGTGAAACTCCCCGTAAAGCGGTTTAAAGTCCGGACTACCGTAAATCGACAACTGCCCTTCCTTCTTCGCCGCCTCCACAGTCTTCTCCCAGTCAGCTTTCCAAGCGTCGCTCTGCGCGGCAAGCGCCGCAGCCATGGCGAAAGAAAAGTAGATGGCGACAGCGAAAAACATTTGTTTGACGAATTTCATTCGTTCTCCCGAAAAATCATCTTGCGGTGGGAAAGGGAGGCGGCCCCCTTACTCCTCACCCCTAACCCCTTACCCGATTATTTTTTCGAAGCCGCCTGCGCGTCTTTAATCACTTTGGTCACCG
The DNA here is from genome assembly GCA_009692615.1 of Deltaproteobacteria bacterium. Taxonomy (NCBI): domain Bacteria; kingdom Pseudomonadati; phylum Myxococcota; class Myxococcia; species Deltaproteobacteria bacterium. The sequence goes on from SHYW01000013.1 coordinate 25,080, forward strand.
CGCCCATATCCAGCCACTCCGGCCGGCCGGCGTAAATATATTTCACGCCTTTGTAGCGCCGCTGAGTCGGCGGAATCACGTCCATGGAAATATCTTCGCGCATCGACTGGCGCACGTCGTGCAGCTCGGCATAAACTTTCTGATAGGTGTCCTGGCCTTCGCGCGAAAGGAGCCAGTTGATCGCGACTTTGGTCGCGTTGGGATGGGGCGCATTTTTGAATAACGTGATCCCGCCCTGGGACGGGCCGACAAAGGCGCCTTCTTTGAACTGGCCGGGATCGAAAACTTTCACCGGCAATCCTTGCTTGGCCGCATCTTCGATGTCGGTGACGAAGAAGGATAACGGGAATTTACCGGCGCCGAGCCAGTCGTTCATCTGCCGCGCATCGCGCGAGTAGGTCAAATCCATCTCGCTGAAAAACCGCCGCACAAACTCGGCGCCGAGATCGGGATGATTGAACAAGAAGCGCAGCGAGTGCGCCACGGTGCTGACCCGGTTGACATCGTAGACGACGATCTTGCCTTTCCACTTCAGGTCGAGAAAATCCCAGTAGGACTTGAACTCTTTGGGATTGACTAACTTGGTATTGTAGGCGTTCTCGCCACCGTGCACGTTACCCTGAAAGACAAAAATATATTTCGCTTCCGGATCGGCGTAATGATGCTTGCCGCTCCACCATTTCGACTCATCGACCACTTCCGGCAAAATCAGCTGCGGCCGGATCGGTTCGAGAATATTGGCTTTGAGAAATATTTGAATCGGCGTCACCACGCCGTTGATGAACAGATCGACGATATACTTGCCGGCGCGCCGCTCCAACATCACCGCCTGGCCATGCTCGCTGCCCTGGCGAATCGTATTTGAGGTAACTTTAATCTCCGGATAGCGCTTTTGAAAAATTTCGAAGATTTTCTCGTAGCCCTGACTGCCGTAAAAAGAAATCTCCCCTTCCTTCTTCGCCGCCGCCAGGGTCTTCTCCCATTCAACGTTCCAAGACTCTGCCGCTGCCGCAAAAGTTTTCGCCTGACCGATCATCGTCACGAACACGATCACGAGCCACGAAAACTCACGCCGTCTGCTATTCATCGCCCATCACTCCATTACTCCAAAACTCCATCAATCCAGTTTTAAAATGTCCTTCCACTTCGCCGCCGCCGCGCGCCGCGTCTCCTCGGGAAAGTAGCAGGTCTTGGCGTACTGATCTTTCCAATGATAGGGCTGGCAGGCGTTGATGATCGCGACGGAATTGGTGAAATTGCGCGCCGCCCGCGCATCGGGCGCGATCCGCGGGTCGAGCGGCGTGGACCAAGCTTCGGTGATAATGTTGATCGCCGTCGCCGGATCGGAGCGCGTCGCCATTGCCCACATGACATCGTCGATGTTCGACGGATCGACATCGTCGTCGACAATGATCACGTAGCGGCGATGATAGCCGTAGGTCGAACCCAGCATCGCCATCGCCGCGCGCTTCACATGGCCGCCGTATTTCTGCTTGATGGAAATCGCGGTTATATAGCGCGTCTGATATTCCCACACACCCTGCACGTCGGTGACGCCGGCCTTTTCCAACGCCAGCCAAATGTTCGCCGCGCTCAAGGGCACCGACTTGCCGGAAATTCCCGGCGGCATGCCGAGGATGATCGGATCGTTGCGGTAAAAAACATTCTTCACTTTGACCACCGGCTCGTTGCGCGTGCCCGAAGCGTAGTAGCCGGTCCACTCGCCAAACGGTCCTTCGGCGCGGCTGTCTTCCGCCGGCGGCACGATGAAACCTTCGACGGCTAATTCCGATTTCGCGGGAATCGGCAGACCGGTTTCCTTGCCGCGAATATATTTTACCGGCTCGCCGAACAGCCAACCGGCGATTTCCAACTCCGACACACCCCACGCTTCATACCAGCTCGCAACTTTGGCGAGAATCGGATCTTGGCCGAAGCTGATCACCACCGGACAAGGCTTTCCCTGGGCCCAATATTTTTCCCGGATCAACCTTCCATGTTTGCCGGGTGAAATCCAAATACCCAACGTATTTTTGTCGTGCACGCACACACGATAAGTCCCGACGTTGGTCCACTTGCCGTCGGGGTCTTCCATGATCACCATGCAGCCCGTGCCTATATAGCGCCCACCGTCTTCCTCATGCCAACGCGGCGTCGGAAATTTAAGCAAGTCGACTTTGTCGCCGCTGTCGCAATTCTCCGTGATCGGCCCGCTGGAAACTTCCACCGGTGTAATCGGCGTCTGCTTGCCGAGCCGCTCTTTCCAGGCGCGAATAATGTCGAGACCGGTCAATTGCGGATCGAGACCGAAAGCCAACGCGGTCGTCGCCGCCGAACAAACCGGATTGGTCACCACGCGAAAACCCTTCGGATAGCCTTTGATCTCGTCGAACAAAACGACTTTCGGATTGTTCGCCCGCGCCGCGACTTCAGTGATCGCGCCCAGCTCCAAATCCCAATCCGCGCCGTTGACACGGCGCAGCTCGCCGAGCTTGTCGACGGCAGCCAAGTATTCGCGCAGATCTTTGTAAGTTAAAGAAGTTTCAGTTCCCATATTGGATTCCTCTATGTTGACCGCGCCCGAGCATTTCTAATTCTCCGTTGTCCATTCAATTAATTTTTTCCCGCCGCTTTCAATGCTTCATTGACCACGTCGAGAACCGGTTTCATCTCGATCCATTCAGGTTTGCCGGTGTCGAGATATTTGATATCTGGAAGCCGCTTCTGTTCGAACGGCACTTCGTCCTTGGGAATATCGATGCGCAAAGAGTCCGCCGGGCTCTCCGCCTTGGCGGTTCTTTGCTGCACGGCAATCTGTCCTTTGCGCGACAGCAGCCAGTTGATAAAAACTTTCGCCGCGTTGGGATGCGGCGCGCGGTTGATCAACGCGACGGTGCCAAACTGCTGCACCAGTCCACCACCTTCCTTGAACACCCGCGGACCGAAGGTGTCGACGGGCAAACCTTGTTGCTTCAGCACGTCAACATCGCAGAAAAAGCAGATGGCGTATTTTCCCGTGGCGAGCCAATCCGGTCCTTGGCGAAAATCACGGAACAACGTCACTTCCATCTCGCCAAACAGTTTGCGAATGAATGAGGAACCGAGATCCTGATGATAGTAGAAGAAGCGCGTGTTGCCCGCGCCCGGCCCGGCCTCGCGAATATCGCGCGCCTCGATCTTGCCCTTCCACTTGGGGTTGAGCAAATCCCAGTAGGATTTGAAATCCTTCGCGTCGACTTGCTTGGTGTTGTAGTTCACCGCGCCATAGGTCGCCGAGCCGACGTAGTTGAAAACATATTGTCCTTCCGAATCGGAATACTGATGCTTCTTTTGATAACACTTCGATTGATCGGTGACTTCAGGAAGGATCAGCGCCGGCTTGATCGGATCGAGCGCTTTCGCGGCGTGAAATTGCTGGTAATTGGGATTCGCTCCAGTGCTCGACACGTCAGCGATATATTTTCCCGCCCGCCGCTCGGCGAGCAGCCGCGGCCCGAGTTGATTGCCGCGGCCCGTCACCGCGACGACTTTAATCTCTGGAAATTCTTTCTCGAAGTCTTGAAGGATAGATTCATAGCCGCTGATGTAAACAACAATCTGCCCTTCCTTCTTCGCCGCGTCGAGAGTTTTCTCCCATTCCTGCTGCCAGGCAGGTTTCGGTTGCGCGGCAAGGGCGGCGTTAATGATAAATAAAAGACCAAGACACACGATCGGGAATAATCTTCTGAACATATGCTCCGACTTTTTCCCCTTACTGAACGCCTTTGCGTCTTTGCGAGAAAACACTCCGTCCGAATCCGGATTTATCTCTCGCCAAGGCGCAAAGACGCCAAGGTTTCGGACTAATTCTTCCCCGCCGCCTTGAGCGCTTCGTTCATGACGTCCAAGATCGGCTTCATCTCCTGCCACTCCGGCCGACTGGTGTCGAGGTACTTCACGCCTTCGAAGCGGCGTTGCAATATTGGCACGTCATCCTTCGGAATATCGATGCGTAGCGAATCGATGGGATTTTCCGTCGGCAACATGATTCTCTGCAGCGTCGACTGGCCTTTGCGCGACAAGAGCCAATTGATGAAAACTCTCGCGGCGTTGGGATGAGGCGCGTGGTTGACCAAACCGAGAGTGCCAAACTGCGTGACCAAGCCGGCGCCTTCTTTGAACACGCCCGGTCCAAATGTATCCACCGGCAAGCCTTGCTGCTTGGAAATATCCGCCTCGCAAAAAAAACAGATCGCCGCCTTCCCCACGGCAAGCCAGTCGGTGCCTTGACGATAATCGCGGAACAGCGTCACGTCCATCTCGCCGTACAATCTCTTGATAAATTGTGGCCCGACGTCAGGCAGATAGTAAAACAGGCGCGCATTGCCCGAGCCGGTGCCGGGCACGCGCACATCGCGCGAAATGATTTTTCCCTTCCATTTGGGTGCGAGCAGATCCCAGTAGGATTTGAAATCCTTCACGTTGATCAATTTCGAGTTGTAACTGATCGAGCCATAGGTCGCCGTGGCGACATAGTTGAAGATGTGTTGATTTTCCGGATCGGAGTAATGATGCTTGCCTTGGTACCACTTCGAAGTGTCGGTTATCTCCGGCAGCAGCAGCGCGGGCTTGATCGGATCGAAAACCTTGGCGGGAAACAACTGCTGATAAGTCGTCACGCCGCCGGCGCTGACGATATCGGCAAGATATTTTTCGGCGCGCCGCTCGGCGAGTAATTTCTGGCCCACCTGCGCGCCGCGACCGGTGGTCGGAACAACTTTGATCTCCGGATACTCTTTTTGAAATTCAGCGAGTATCTCTTCATAGCCGCTGATGTAGACCGCGACTTGGCCTTCCTTTTTCGCCGCTTCGACAGTTTTTTTCCACTCCAGCTGCCAGGCAGGTTTGGCTTGCGCGGCATAGCTGCAATTGAACGCAATCAGCAGTATAAAACATAGAAACGGTAAAAATTGTTTCAGCATGATCTCCGGTTCCTGTTTTTTGACTTGGCGTCTTTGCTAGGAATCCCCCTCCTTCATCCTCCCCTGCTCGCGGGGGAGGATGAAGGAGGGGGTGATCCGGGTTGACATCGCGCAGCGATCAGCGCAAGCCGCATTCCACCATTGCCGAAATGACGAGTAGAAACCGAAGCCTACTTCGCCGCGCAGGAAATCGTAATCTCGCGCAGCGCGCCGATGGCGAACTTATCGCCGGGCCAAATGATCGTCGTCGAACCATACTCTTCGATCACCGCCGGACCCATCGCCGTAAATCCCGGTTCCAACGCGTCGCGGTGATAAATCTTCGCATCGAGCCAGCCGCCGGCGTTGCCGATGTAAATTTTTCTGGTTTGCGCGGTTTCCGCCGGCGTCGCCGTGCGCGGCAAGCGCGTGACATCGGGTTGCTTCAAGCGCGCGAAAGCAGATAAGTGCAGCGCCTGAAACTCCGCCGGCGCTTTGGCATCCGCGTGGCCGTAGCGCCGCTTGTAGTCGCGCTCGAAGGCCGCGCGGATCGCGTCTTTGTCTTGCAAACCGGAAACCGGAACTTTGATGTTATGGCGCTGGCCGCGATAGCGCATCTCGGCGTGCCGCTCGAAAAACACATCGCCGGTGCCAAACTCGCTGGCGAGCGCCACAGCGGCATCTTTTTCCAAGGTGGCGAAAGCCTCCGCCATGTTCGGCACAGATTTGTCGTCGAGAATGCCGACGAAGGTTTTTGAAGTGTCTATACGCGCGTCGGCGAGCAACATGCCAATCGCGGAAAAGTTTCCCGGCTCGGGCGGAATAACCACCGTTGGGATCGATAATTCATGGGCCAGCGCCGAAGAATGGAGCGGCCCGCCGCCGCCGTAGCTGAAAAGAATAAAGTCGCGCGGATCGAGGCCATGCTCGACGGACACTTTGCGGATCGCGCCGGCCATGATCACGGTGGCGATGGAAATAATTCCATCGGCCATCTGCACCATGCCGCTCTCGCCGGCGTAGCCGAGCGGCGTGGCGATGCGCTCGGCAATCGCGCTTTGCGCCGCACTCACGTCGAGCGGCATCTCGCCGCCGAGAAAGTTCGCCGCGTTGAGACGACCGAGCACGAGATTGGCATCGGTAATCGTCGGTTCCAATCCGCCGCGGCCGTAGCACACCGGCCCCGGCGTCGAGCCGGCGCTTTGCGGTCCGACGTGCAAACGCTTTTGCGAATCGAGCCAAGCGATGGAACCGCCGCCCGAGCCTACTTCGACGATGTCGATAACCGCCGATTTAATTGGGAAGCCTTTGACGTAGCCGTTGGCGTAGTAGAGCGAGTTGACCGAGAAGCGGCCGTTCTCCACCAGCGCGCATTTCGCCGTGGTGCCGCCCATGTCGAAGGCGACGACGTTTTTGAAGCCGAGTTTGTCGGCGTAGGCGCCGGCGCCGATGCAGCCGCCGATGGGGCCCGACTCAACCAAGCCGATCGGTTGACGGCAAGTGCGATCGGTCGATAGCAATCCGCCGTTGGAACCCATCATGAACAACGAGCCGCCAAAGCCTTGCTGTTTGAAATCATTGTCCAAGCGGCGAATGTACGTGCTCACCTGGGGCCCGACGTAAGCGTTGGCGGCGACTGTCGAACAGCGCTCGTACTCATACCACTCGCGGGTCAGGTCGGTGCTGAAAGTGACGTAGGTATCGGCCAACAACTCTTTTAATTTTTCCGCGGCGACTTCTTCGTGCGCCGGATTGATGTAAGAGTTCATGAAGAACACCGCCACCGACTCGACGCCGAGTTTCTTGATTTCGCCGGCGAGTTTTTCCAAGCCGGCGACATCCAGCGGTGTCACAACTTCGCCCTTGCTGCCCATGCGCTCGGCGATTTCTAAACGCAGCTCGCGCGGAATCAGCGGCTCATCGCGCTGATAGTGCAGATCGAAGGGATCGGGCCGGTTGCCGCGGGCGATTTCGAGAATATCGCGAAAGCCTTTGCTCGTCACCAGCGCGGTCTTGGCGCCCTTGCGCTGGATCAAGGAATTGATCACCAGCGTCGTACCGTGATTGACGATCGACGCCTGCGCCGGTTTGAGTTGCGCTTTGTTAAAACAATCGAGAATGCCGTCGACTAAATTGTCATAGGTCGTTGGGCTCTTCGAATACAAAACTTTTTGCGTCTCGTGATCGAACGCGACTAAATCAGTGAAGGTGCCGCCGATATCGACGGCGATGGCGTAGGACATCTATAACTCCAAATCTAAGTTTTGAGTCTTTAGTTTCAAGTTTTGAGTTTCCGGCCACTAAAAACTAAACACTCAAAACTAAAAACTATCTTATCTCCGCGCATTGCCATCATTATCAATGACAACACCGTAATCGTCGCGCGCGCTGTCAGTTGAAACGAAGCCGCGAATCACATCGCGCTCGACTAATTCCACCGGCCGCAGCTGCGGATCGCCGTAGCCGCCGCCGCCGCCCGTCGACATGCGCACACGGTCGCCGGTAGTGAGTGGACGATTTTCGGTTTTGTAGAGCAGCTCCGGCTCCTGCGCGCCGTTTTTAAAAATCAGCACCTGGCCCGACTTCGCCTGCTTGGCTCCTTGCACGCCCCAGGGCGGGCAGCCAATGCGGTCGAAGTTGGCCCACAGCTCGCAGGGCGCGAGCAGAACATATTGCTTTTCGAAGCCCAAACCGCCGCGCCACTTGCCGGCGCCGCCGGAATCTTGGCGCAGACGAAATTCCTCGACGCGAAACGGATACATCGACTCCTGAAGCTCGATGGGAATCAGCCGCGTGTCGCCATGGGCCATGGTGCGAAACGGGCCGGCGCCGTCGTGGGTCGCGCAGGCGCCCCAGCCGCCGTGGCCGCTGTCGTTGGCCTTGAACACCGCGCCGCTATCCTGCCGCTTGCCGGCGAAACTTAATGAAGAAAACGTCCCGAAGTGCGCCCCGGTAACTTGTTCGGGCAGCGCCGGCTCCAAAGCTTTGATGATGCAATCGATGACTGTGGGAAATGGAATACTGTAGAGTCCCATCGCCGCGGTGGCTTCGGCGCTGATTAATTTGCCTTCGGGCAAAATCATTTTCACCGGCCGAAAGGTACCCTCGTTGGCCGGCTCGCCGGTGGCGATCAAATATTTGAACGCGACCCGCACGCAGGTACGCCCGCCGCCGTAGAAACCGGAGTTGACGCAGCCTTTGACCTGCGGCGACATGTCGCTGAAATCGACGGTCAGTTCATCGCCGGCGACGATGACTTTGACACGAATGGGGATTTTCTCATCGCGTACGCCGTCGTTGTCGAGAAACGCCTCGTGTTGATAAACCCCATCGGGGATGGCGCGGATCTTTTCCCGGGTCGCCGCTTCGCATTGATCGAGTATCGCCGCCAACGTGCCGAGAAAAACTTTCGTGCCGTACTTGTCCGCCATCTGTTGCGTAAGATCGCGGCCGAGAAAACAGCCGCCGAGCTGCGCTTCGATGTCGCCGAGAAGTTCTAACGGAAAACGCGTGTTGTTCTCGATAATGCGGTAAACTTCTTCCAGCGGCTCACCCTTGGACCAAAGTTTGATCGAACGGAGCTGCAAACCTTCCATGAAAATGTCGGTGGAAGAATAGGAAACCGAGCCGATCGCCGAACCGCCGATGTCGATCCAGTGGCAGTTGACAGCGAAAAAACCAATCAGCTCATCGCCCTTGGCGCCGCCCAGCACCGGCGTGTACATGACGGTGTTGTTCAAATGCTGCCCTTGGATCGCCGCGTGGTTGCAGACGATGACATCGCCCTTGTGCAGATTTTCCCGGCCGTAAACTTCCAAGCCGTCTTTCACCGCCGCGCCGACCGAGTCGGCGACAAACACCGGCATGCCGCCGGTGGACTGGGCCATCAATTCGCCGCTCGCGCTGACAAAACCGACGGCATAATCTTTGTACTCGTAAATATACGGGCTAAACGCCGTGCGCGTCATGTTGGCGTCGATTTGATCGCAGATCGAAATGATGCCGTGGCGGATCACTTCGAGGGTAATGGGGTCGACCGGCGGCCTGTTGGCCGCCTCATTTGTGGCACTGGAGTTCATATCGATGTCATGGGTCATCTAGCAATTCAGCGACTCTTTCAAGTAAGCAAAAAGTTGTCAAGCAAGCTATCCATTCGCCAATGAATTCTTTCGCGCTACAGCGGCCAAGAAAGATTTCTCGCCGCGCGAAATGACGGACTGCGAGCTGATCCCCTCCCAATCGTAGGGGCATATTGCATACGCCCTCCGGGTCACTCTTGGTTGACAGGTGGTAAGTCTGACAGGTATAGACCAGCAAGGTTTTAGCGGGAGCGAAAATGAAACGATTGCTGCGAATTCTACCTTGCTGCGTCCTCTTCTGTGGGCTTTCCGCCCCGTTAATGGCCGCCCAATGGTCGCCGGCCATGTCGGCCTTGATCAAAGACGCCAACAAAGAGGGCAAGCTCAAACTGCTCTGGGGCGAAGGCACCTTGGGCGGCACCAAGGGCGCGGCCAAGTATGAAGTGATGATCAACAAGATGTTCGGCACCGATATCAAAATCAACTTCACCCCAGGCGCCGCCATGCCCCAGGTCGGCAGCCAGATCGCAACCGAATACGCTGCCGGTTAGTCCGCCGCGTCGGACGTCTACATCGGCGCCGACAGCTATCTCACGCCGCTAGTCAAGCGCAAAATATTTTACGAAGTAGACTGGCCGAAGTTTTTGCCCGGCCGGATCACCAACGAAATGGTCGAAGGCGAGCGCACCAGTTTGCGGGTGTACACCGGCATTCCGGGAATGCCCTATAACACAAAGCGCGTACCAAAAAACGAAACGCCGACGACTCTCAAGGACATGCTCAAACCTTTTTGGAAGGGCAAACTGGCATCGACTCCCTATGTGACGAGTTTAAATATCCTGGCATCGAAGGAGATGTGGGGCAAAGAAGCGGCGCTGGAATATGTCCGGCAGCTATCGAAGCAAGTGACCGGACTGATCCGCTGCAACGAGATCGATCGGGTCGCCTCGGGCGAATTTCTCAGCTTCGTCATGGACTGTTCCGGATCGCAGACTTTTGAAGCCCAAGCCCACGGCGCGCCGGTCGAGCATGTCATCGCATGCGACGGCGCCATGCTGCGCCATCGCATGCTGGCGATCCCCAAAAACGCCGAACATCCCAACGCCGCCAAACTATTCGCGACGTTCATGCTGACCAAGGAGGCCCAGAAACAACTTTGGGACAGCGACTTCTCCGACATGTATCTGTTCCCCGAATCGCACATGGGCGAGCGCGTGCGCGCGGCGCAGAAACGCGGCGTAAAGTTTTTCGTGCCGACCCTCGAATGGGTCGCGGCCAACCCAGAGATCGACGCGATCTCCGAAGAGATGGTCAAGATCATGACCCAGAAATGACCGCGCGAAGCGCGGTCATCCCGAGCACGAGCGAGGGATCTCAACAAGGAGCTGTTATGCGCAAAAGAGCTGATTATTTTTTCATATTCGTCTTATCCGTCGGATCCGTCCTATCGGTCCGATCTAGTTATGCTGCCCAGCCCCAATGGTCGCCGGCGCTCACCAAGGTGATCCAAGACGCCAACAAAGAAGGCAAGCTCAAACTCAGCTGGGGCGAAGGCACCTTGGGCGGAACTAAGAGAATGGCGCTCTACGAACAGTCGATGAACAAAATGTTCGGCAGCACGGTGAAGATCGGTTTCACTCCCGGACCGTCCATGCCAGCGATGGGTAGCCAGATCGCCACCGAATTGGCGGCCGGACAACTGGCGGTCAGCGATATTTACATCGGTGCCGAAAGTTATCTTGTGCCGTTGGTCAACCGGAAAATTTTCCAAACGGTGGAATGGCAAAAACTCTTGCCCGGCCGGATCACCAATCAAATGGTCGAAGGCGACGGCCAGAGCTTGCGCGTCTTCTCAGGTTTGCCGGGCACGCCCTACAATAAAAATCGCGTGCCGAAAAACGAAGTGCCAAAAACCCTCAAAGATTTTTTGAAACCGTTCTGGAAAGGTAAGCTCGCGTCAACGCCGTACGTCACCGGCTTGAACCTGCTCGCCGCCAAAGAATTATGGGGCCGCGACGCCGCCCTCGATTACGTCAAGCAATTTTCCAAACAGGTCGCCGGCCTGATCCGCTGCAATGAGATGGACCGGGTCGTCACCGGCGAATTTTTAGCTTTGGTGATGGACTGCAACGGCGCACGAACCTTCGAACTGCAAGCCCAAGGCGCGCCTCTGGAACATAACGTCGCCCGTGACGCCGCCATGGTACGCCATTTTTATTTGAACATTCCCAAGAACGCTGAGAACCCCAATGCCGCCAAGCTCTTCACCACATTCATGTTGACCAAGGAAGCGCAAAAACTGCTCTGGGAAAGCGACTTTTCCGATCTCTATCTGTTTCCCGAATCCCAATTGGGACAAAAGGTCCGAGCGCTAGAGAAACAAGGCGTAAAATTCTTCGTGCCGACGCTGGAATGGGTCGCCAACAACCCCGAGATCGAAAAGGTCTCCGAAGAAATGGTCAAAATCGTTACGCAGAAATGAGTTCAACGAACTTGCAACTGACATCGCACACGCCGCCCTGCGAAATTCTCATTTAATCCCCCCTTTGAAAAAGGGGGTAAGGGGGGATTTTCCTGAGCGGGTTTTGTTATCTGCACAGGGTTCAAATCCCCCTCGTTCCCCCTTTTCCAAAGGGGGAAGTTAGCAGGATTCCGACAGACGATTGTCTCCGACTCCACAACAGATCATGGTCAAACTTTTCACCCAAAAATTCTCTCGGCAATCCGGCCAAGCCGATCCTTGGGCGATCGCCATGGTCGCGGTGGCGTCATTTGTCAGCCTGCTCATACTCGCGCCTTTGGCGGTGGTGCTGTGGTTGAGTTTTTTCGACGGTTCGCCCATCGATCCGATCACTAAATATTCCTGGAAAAACTATCTGACGGTTTTCGCCGAGCCCTTCACTTATAAAGTTCTCTGGAACACCGCCTGTTTCTCGTTCATCGCCTTGGTCGTGTCGTTTATGTTCGGCCTGCCCACCGCGTGGCTGGTCGAGCGCACCGACTTTCCGGGGAAAACTATTTTGCTGACGTTCATGACCGTCGGCTTGCTGATTCCCGGCTTCGCCGTCGCCATGGGCTGGCTGTTTCTGCTTCATCCGCGCATCGGCATCGTCAATCAATGGCTGCAAGACGCCTTCGGCCTCATCGACGCGCCGATCAGCATCACGACGATCACCGGCATGGGCTGGGTGCAGGGGCTCAATCTAACTCCAGTCGCCTTCATCATGACCGCCGGCGCTTTCCGCGCCATGGACCCCAAGCTCGAAGAAGCCGCCGAAGCCAGCGGCGCCAGCACCACGCGGATGATTTGGAATGTGACGATACCGCTCATCTGGCCGGGCATCCTCGCCGCCGGAATTTATATTTTCACCGTCGGTCTATCCGCCTTCGACGTGCCGGCGATCATCGGCTGGTCGAACCGCATTTTTACTTTCAGCACCTACATGTATCTGCTCGTCAGTCCCCAGGAAGGTTTGCCGCGCTACGGCTTGAGCGCGACTTTCAGCATCATGGGCATTGTTCTCGCCGCCGGCTTGGGTTGGTGGTACGCCCGCGTGCAGAGCCGCAGCCATCAATATGAAATCATCACCGGCAAAGCCTACCAGCCGAAGATCGTCAAACTCGGCCGACGCGCGATTCTCGCCTGGCTCTACGTCGGCGCGTATCTGGTCCTGAGCAAACTGATTCCCCTCGCCATGCTGGTCTGGGCCTCGCTGTTAAAATATTTTGAGATGCCGTCGGCGGAAGCCTTCGCGCATACCTCCATGCAAAACTATTACGGCCTGCCTTGGGATCTGGTCCTGCGCGGTATCGCCAACACGTCGATTTTGATGCTGCTCACGCCGACCATCACGGTGATCGTCAGCCTGATCTTCGCCTGGGTCGTGCTACGGTCGAAAATCCGCGGCCGTTTCATCTTTGATTTTTTCGCCTTTCTACCTCACGCCGTGCCCAACATTATTTTTGCCATCGGCGCCGTGCTGCTGGCGCTGTTCGTCTTGAAAAATTATATCCCGCTGTACGGCACCATTTGGCTGCTGCTCTTGCTCTACATCATCGTCCGTCTGAGCTACGGCACGCGCATGATGAACAGCTCACTGATTCAAATCCATCGCGAACTCGAAGAAGCCGCCTACGTCGCCGGCAGCAGCACCTGGAACGTGGTCCGGCGCATTCTCGTGCCGATCCTAACGCCGCCGATCCTTTACGGCTGGCTCTGGATCGCGCTCCTTACCTATCGTGAGCTGACTCTCGCGGTCTTATTGTCACGGTCGGAAAACACCACGCTGCCGGTGGTGGTCTGGAGCATATGGCTCAACGGCGGTTTCGGCCAAGCCGCGGCGTTGACGCTAGTCATGCTTTGTATTTTAGTGCCGATCATTGCGCTCTATTGGATCGTCGCCCAACGCTCCGGCATCGGCACGCGGGCAGTGTAATGTTACCGCGTCAAGCATCCAGCGAAACAAATCCGAAATCCGAATATCGAAATCCGAAACAAACTCAGATACAAATAAATCCCAAACCCGGAAAATCCAAAACCTCGAGTCCGAATCGAGTTAGTTTGGAATTTTGAGTTTTTCATCATTTTGGATTTGTTTCGAATTTCGAGTTTCGGTCCGCGGGGCCTCTTTCGTGCTTAGAATTTTTTGGCTAGATTTCAGCGAGAGTCGTTGACTAACATGGAGCAAAAGTTGGCGCAGCGTGGAAAAATGATTTCATTACTCATCGCGATAATTTTGGCGCTGCTCTCAGCCAATCACGGCCCGGCGCAAGAACGGCGTGGCAAGACGAGAATTTCGAATGCCGGCTTCACCATCACGGCGCTGCCTCTTCTCGCCGCCAAGGAATGGGGCATCTTCAACGCCAACAACTTGGACATGGAAGTGATTCTCATGCAGTCCAACCTAGTGCCGGCGGCGTTGACCCAAGGCGATATCGATTATCAAGCCGGTGTCGGCCCGGCTTCGGTGAATGCGACGATGACCGGCTTCGCCACCCGCGCGATTTGGTTTTCATCCGATCGTATTTCCTACCGGCTGATGGCCAAACCGCAGTACAAAACTCTCGAAAGCCTCAAGCAAAAAAAAGTCGCCGTCACCGGTTTGGGCGGCACGGTGCATATCGCGTTCAACATGGCAGTGGATAAAGCCGGCGGTAATCCAAAAGATTTCGTCTTAGTAACCATCGGCGGCCAATAAATCCAACAGCTCATCTCTCTCGAATCCGGTTACGTCGACGCCGCCGTGCTGTCGCCGCCGGTGACTTTGGGCGCGCAAAAAAAAGGCTTTAGCAAAGTTCTCGATGTCGGCGCCATGGTGGAAATGCCGGGCGGCGGCTTGACCACGCTGGCGAAGACGATTCAAGAACGACCGGTGGAAACCAAACGCGTGATCCGCTCGCTGCAAATGGCCAAGGAAGAAATCCGTAAATCCAAGTCGCGAACATTAGACCTCATCGTCAAGCTGCTGCGCATGGATCGCGAAGCCGCCACCGACACCTACGAGCAATTTTTAACCACCCTCAGCCCAAGCGGCATCCCCACGCGCATCGGCATGGACATCTTGGTGAAGTCGGTACAGCAACAAGGCCGCTTCGTCGACCGCAAAGTAAATTTTTATGAAATCGCCGACGACCGCCTCGCCACCGAAGTGGCGAAAGAAATGGGCTACAAGATTCCGTAATCCCCGCCATCGAAGTCTTTCCCCTCGCCCATTCCGATGGGAGAGGGCGAGGGTGAGGGCGTTAAGGACAGTCATGAGTCGATTATCACCGCGAAAATTAGTCTGGCACATTTGCGCCGCACTACTTCTAACAATTCTCAACGCTCTCCCGGCAACAAGCCAAGACAAACGCACCAAGGTGCGCATCTCCAACGCCGGCCTGACCATCACCGCGCTGCCGCTGTTGGCCGCGCGCGATTGGGGCGTCTTTAAAGAGAACGGACTCGACGTCGAAATCGTCGTCATGAGCCCACCGCTGGGCGCCGCCGCGATGAATCAAGGCGACATCGATTATGTCGCCGGCGTCGGGCCGGCGTCGGTCGCCGCGACGCTTACCGGTTTGCCGTCGCGGGCGATTTGGTTTTCTTCGGATCGCATTTCCTACTGGCTGCAGAGCGCGCCACAGTATAAGTCGCTACAAGAACTCAAAGGCAAAAAGATCGCGCTGTCGGGCGGCGTCGGCGGCACCAATCATGTCGCGTTGCTCATCGCCCTGGAAAAGTCCGGCGCCAACCCGAAAGATTACGTCATGGTGGCGATTCCCGGCCAGCAACTGCAAATTTACTATTCGCTCGAATCCGGTTTCGTCGAGGCCGCGCTGATGTCGCCGCCGCATATTTTTGCCGCGGCGAAAAAAGGCTTTCACAAAATCTTGGACGTCGGCGCCATGGTGGAAATGCCCGGCGGCGGTTTGACCGCAATGGTGAAAACCATACAAGAGCGCCCCGCCGAAACGCGGCGCGTCATCCGCGCGCTGCAAGTCGCCAAGGACGAAGTACGCAAGTCGAAACCACGAACAGTGGAATTGATCATGCGGCTTTTGAAAATGGACAAGGACGGCGCCGGAGAAACTTACGACGCGTTTCTGACGACATTGAATCCCAGCGGTCTGCCCAATCGCGCCGGCATCGACAACCTGGTTCGTTCGCTCCAAGCCCAAGGCCGTTTCGTCGACCGCAAAGTAAATTTCGCCGAAGTCGCCGACGACCGCCTAGCAACCGAAGTGGCGAAGGAGTTGGGCTATAAGCTGCCATAGACTGAAAGACTTGATTCACCACGGAGGACACGGAGAGCACGAAGTTCGGAAAATCTATTTTCTAGACCTCTGTGTACTCCGTGACCTCCGTGGTGAATCATGTGTTTCGCTCTAATAACTGTGACAATTGGAAGAGAAATCCATGGAACCACTCTACTCAGACATTGTCATCGTCGGCGCCGGCCTCGCCGGCTTCACCGCCGCGGTCCGTGCCGCCGAACGAGGCGCGCAAGTTTTACTCGTCGATAAAAGTAACGGCGAACTAGGCGACGGCAACGTCTTGATGGCGTCAGGCAGCCTGCGCGCCGGCGGCAAGAGTCCGAAGACCGATGCCAAAGAGCTGCACGATTTCGTCATGTCCGAAGGCGTCGCCTATCCCGACTTGGTCAAGTCTTGGTCGGCGACGTGCAGCCGCGCCATCGATTGGTTGCCGACTGTCGGCGTCGCCATCGAAGAGACCGCGCCGGGAAGAATTTGGCTCCAGCAAGAGAGCGAGATTTCCTACGGCCCGGTTTACAAAAAGGATGTCGGCCCGCGCGCCATCGCCAGTCTCAAAAAACAGTTCTTAAAACTCGGCGGCCGCTATATGAACGGCATGGAAGGCGTGCGGCTGATCGTCGAGAACAACCGCGTCGTCGGCCTCGTCGGTAAACAGAACGGTCGAGAAATTGAATTGCGTAGTCGCGCGACGATTCTCTCCACCGGCGGTTTCAGCGCCAACAAAGAATTGGTGAAACGATATATCGGCTCCCACGCCGACCGCTGCAAACTACGCGGCTCCAAGCAAGACACCGGCGACGGTCTGCGCATGGCGCTGGAAGTCGGCGCCAAAGCGGTCAATCTCAAATATTTCTACGGCCATCTGATCGCGCGCAAAGCGCTTAGCGACGACCGCTTCTGGCCCTACCCGCGTTTAGATTCATTTGTCGACGAAGGCATGCTCGTCAATGCCACCGGCCAGCGCTTTGTCGACGAAGGCCGCGGCGATGTCGCGGTGGCCAACGATCTGGCGCGCAGCGACGATCCCACCGGCGCGACTTTGATTTTCGATCGCGAGTCTTGGGCCGCGTCAAAGGACAACCCGTCGTCCGCGTCGCTAAAAATTCCCGCGCCCAATCCATGGATAATCGACAACGGCGCCGAAATATTTTCCCACGAGACCGTCGAAGGCCTGGCGCAAGCGCTCGGCATCGATCGCGCAAAACTGAAAAAAACTGTCGAGGATTACAATCGCGCGGTAGAAACGAACGATGCGAAGGCATTAACCGTGACGCGCACGGGCAAACCGAAAGCGCTGCGCGCGCCGCTCTACGGCTTGCGCGTCGTCTCCGGCATCACTTTTACAATGGGCGGCGTCGCCATCAACGGTCGCGCCCAAGTTCTGAACCAAGAAGAAAAATCCATCGCCGGCCTGTTCGCCGCCGGCGACGCCATCGGCGGTCTAATGGGCGGCCAGCGCGGCGGCTACACCGGCGGTCTGATGCAGGCGATTGTAACGGGAATTTTAGCCGGCGAAAGCGCGGCTGAGACGAAGTAGGTTTCGAATCGAAGTATTCTGCTAGGGGAGTAAGATCATTTTCACCACGAAGGACACGAAGGTTTCGGATAAATTATTTTGCAAACTTCGTGCTCTTCGTGGTGAATCAATTTCTCACAACAAATTAGAAGCTCACCGCTTTCAGATCAACGATCAGCGCGGCAAGAATCTCATTCAAAGCATCGTTCCAACCTTTGACCAACGCTTCCGGCGTGCGACCGTTGACCGCCGTCGCTTTGACGTAACGCTTGCGCGTGACGATCTCGGCCTTGCTCGGAGTTTCTTTGCTCAAGAAAAATTCCATCTCCAACACCGCCTTCGGCGCGTTGAGATCGCGAAAGTCGCCGTAGAGCGCGTCGACGCTGCCCTCCAAATTATGCGTCGGCTCCAGCTGGCTGGCGGCGCCAATGACGTACTGCGCCACTTGCGCCTGGGCCAAAGCGCGGCGCACTTCTTCGCTGAGCAAGGCGCCGGGCGCGACCAGAAACTGATGATAAAAGTCCGACTCGAAGTTGCCATCGCCGCGCCGATAGACAAAACTCCGTCCGTCATAACGCGGTGAAACGCGCAACGTCGAAACCAGCAGCACACCGCCGGTCTTCGCAGTCGCCGCACTTTCAGCGCGGCTCGCTTCCAGCACAAAGTAACGTTTGTCCGGATAACTTTTCTCCACGCTGACGCAGCCGGAGACAACACCCAACACGACCCACAACAGCGATGAAAGAAACAAATTATTCATTGTTGAGTTTATTTTGTTCACCAATTTCTTTCTTTGCGTACTTTGCGTTCTTTGCGGTTAAATTTTTTGACTCATTTGCGCACCGCCTCCGACTGCGGCGGCGGCGCGCCGAAGATCGCTTGCGACGGGAATCGTTTGGAATCCTCGCTCAGCTCTTTGACGTTTTCCGAGATCGAGCGAATATTCTCCATGGTATTTTGAATTTCATTTTGCTGGCTGGCGAGCAGGCGGTTCAAGCGCCGCAAGGACTGACGCAACTGCGCGCTGGTCTCCGGCAGCTCGCCGGAGATCCCATCGAGCCGTTTGATCAGCCGCGTCATGCTCTCTGAAGCTTGCGGCAAGTCGGCGAGCAACTGCTGCATCGGCTTCTCGGCGCTAGTGATGATCGCCCGCGCCCCCTTCGCCGCCGCTGCGGCGTCGCTCGCCGCGCTTTTGAATTCTTGGGCGCCGACCAGCTCTTTGAGCTGGCGGTTGGTCTCGCGCACTTCCGAGAGAAAGGCCACCGCCTCGCCGCTCAACTTTTCGAACTTCACGCTCTCAGCAACCTTGGTGATGGTGCCCAAAGATTTCTCCATACCGTCGACCAACCGGCCGAGGTCGACGTTTTCCAAGCTGCGAAGAATTTTCTCCAAGGATTCGCTCAACTGGGTGATGCGGCTGCGCGTCGACGGTATGTAGGGGTAGATCGGCTGCCAGTCGATTTCCAACGCTGGATTGCGCTGCGGGTCGGCGTAATCGGCTTCGATATACGCCACGCCGGTCAAGCCTTGAGCCGCCAACCGCAGCCGCAAGCCGCGATCCACCTCCAACTTGAAGCCGGCCTGATTGAGCCCTGCCCCGGCGAAATGAAACATCGTCGGCGCGATGCCGACGCGCACCAACACGTAGCGCTTGCGAGTAGAATATTCGGCGCTGGTCAAAGTGATCTTTTCCACCTTGCCGATCGGCACGCCGCGAAATTTCACCGCCGAGCCGACGTCCAAGCCTTGCACCGACTCGTCGACATAAGTCTCCAGCAAAGTATCGTGTCGAAAGACCGTGCCGACACCGAGCACGATCACGCCCACCACCGCGATCAGCGACGCGGCGATGACGAACAATCCGATTTTAAAGTAACTGAGTTTTTGCATTGGCCGTGCTAACGCGGGCGATCACCCATTAAGCGAAGCTTGGCGCGAGAAAAATTGCCGCACCCAAGGATTATCGCTATGATCGCGCAGTTCATTGGGCTTACCCGTGGCGACGATCCCTTTGACTTTTTTATCTAACATAATCACCCGGTCCGCAATCGCGAAGATGCTCGGCAACTCGTGGCTGACGATGACGAAGGTCATTTTCAGATTGCGCGACAGGCTGACGATCAACTCGTCGAGTTCCGCCGAGGTGATCGGATCCAAACCCGCCGACGGTTCGTCGAGAAAGAGTATCCGTGGATCGAGCGCCATGGCGCGGGCGATGGCGGCGCGCTTCTGCATGCCGCCGCTCAATTCCGCCGGTACATGACTGTCGAAACCGTCCAAGCCCACCTGCTTGAGCTTCATCAAGGCGATCAAACGAATCGCCTCGGGCGGCAGATCGGTGAACTCTTCCAGCGGCAAACAGATATTTTCCAACAGCGTCATCGAACCGAACAGCGCACCGCTCTGATACATGACGCCGAACTTGCGCAAGATTTCGCTGCGCTCTTGGCGCTCGGCACCGACGACATCGGCGCCGTCGATGCGAATGGTGCCCGCCGCCGGCCGGTACAGGCCGATCATATGTTTTAGCAAGGTGCTTTTGCCGCAACCCGAGCCGCCGAGAATGACGAACACTTCGCCGGCGTAAACCTCGAAACTCACTCGGCTCAAGATGATCTCGTCATCGTAAGCAGCGGTAAAATTCTCAACCTGAATGATGCTCTCACCCGCCATCGCTCACACCCACAGATAATAATAGATCACGGAAAAAATTCCGTCGGTGATGACGATCAAAACGATCGCGCTGACCACCGCGCGGGTGGTCGACTCGCCCACCGCGCTGGCGCCATTCTTAGTTTGCAGACCGCGCAGGCAGCCGATCGCCGCGACTAGAATACCGAAAAAAAATGATTTGACGAGGCCGCCCACCGGCGAACCGTAGGAGACCGCCGATTGCAGTTGGTGAAAAAAAGTAATCAGCGGGAAACCGAGGGAAAGGAGAACGACGGCGCCGCCCATCAAACCGACCAGATCGGCGAACACGGTCAGCAACGGCGTCATCACCAGCGCGGCGATGACGCGCGGCACGACGAGAAAACGCACCGGCTCCAAGCCCATGGTTTTGAGCGCGTCTATCTCCTCGCGCACTTTCTTGGTGCCGATTTCGGCGGCGAAGGCCGAGCCCGAGCGGCCGGCTAAAACAATCGCGGTCATCAACGGGCCGAGCTCGCGCAGGATCGCCAGGCCGATCAAGTTCGCGACGAAAATCTGCGCGCCGAATTGGCCCAACGGAATCGCTGCTTGGAATGCCATGATCAAACCCATGAGAAAACCGATTAAGAGAATAATCGGCAGCGCATCGACGCCCAGCGCCTCGGCGATCTTGAGCGTATCGAGCCAGCGCACCCGGCGCGGATGACGCGCGGCATGCGCCATGGCGAGAAACAGTTCGCCGACAAAACTGATCACCACGCGAATGTCTTGTAATAATTCGACCACCGCCTGGCCGAGCTGCTCGGCAAAGCGTTGGTCTTTTTCAATCGGAACACTCGTCGCCAACGTTTGACCGCCGGTGATGTCGTGCAGCAGTTCTTGGAACTCCGAGTGCAAGCCGTGAATTTCCAGCTGACCGCCCCGGGCGCTTTGCTGATGACGCAGGTGAATCAATAGCGCGATGCCAGCGCCATCGCAGTATTCGACGCCCGAGGCATCGACGATGACCGTCGCGGCTTTGCCGCGGGCGAGCACTTGCATGGCGTCGCGCCAGACGGTGCCGGTGGTGGTCGAATCGAGGCGGCCGGCGATTATCAACTTAACCCCATCGTCGCCGGAGATCTCCGAACGGAATTGGACGAACTGTTTTTCCGATGCATTCATACCGGGCGGTGCGAGACTGCGATCATTATGCGCTGTCTTTAGTCTTGGTCAACCGCTAGCGGTTTATGCGGCGTGCGCACCGCCAAACTTAAGCAAGCCGATACCAGCAACGCGATCACGAAGGAAACGAACGACACCTGATAGCTGCCGCTGACATCGTGCACGAAACCGAAAAACGGCGCGCCCGCGGCGCCGAATGCGTACGTGACGAAGATGCCCAAGCCGCGCACTACGCCGAGTGAAACGCGGCCGAAGCAGCTCGCCCAAATGATTTCTTGCAACACCCAGCCGCCGCCAAGGCCGATGCCGTACAAGAAAAATCCGCCGTACAGCGGCACCAGATGGCGGCTCACCAACACCAGCGCCAAGCCGGCGGACTGCACCAAGAACATCACCATGGTGGCGTAGCGGATCGCCATGCGCTCACTGACAAATCCCCAAATCAACGTCGAACCCAACTGCGCCGAGGCGATGATGCTGAGCACGGTGGCGGCGACGATGGTCGAATAACCGGCATCGGTCACGTAGGCGAAGACATGGAGATTCAAACCGGCGATGCCGATGTTGACCATGCCGTAGATAAAACAGATCACCCAAAAAGTCCGCGTGCGAATAACTTCCCGCCAACTCCAGAGGGTCTCCTCGGCAGATCCATGATCTTTGCTCCTGCCATCGTCAGGAGATTTTGTCGCAGCGGCAGCATCTGGTTCGTCGGCGCTACCATCGGGGCACAGTCCCATATCTTCCGGGCTGCGGCGCATGAAAATCAGCGCCGGGAAAACCACCAAGAACAAAGTCACGACGCCGAAGACCGACCAGGTCAAACGCCAACCGACCCAAGCAAATAGGCTCGCGGTGACGACCGGAATACAAACTTTCGCAGCGCCTTGACCTAAACTGGCGATGGCGATGGCCCGGCCGCGTTTGCGCACGAACCAGCGCGACACGGTCACGCCGACGACCATGTGACACATGAAGACGCCGCCGATGGCGACCAGGCCCCAACGCAAAATCAGGAACTGCCAAAAAACGCCGACCTGGCTCATCCAGAGAAAACCGATCACCGCCGAAAGCGCGCCACCGGCCATAAGCCAACGCCCGCCGAGGCGATCGACCAGCGGGCCGACCAGCGGCGCCAGCGCGCCAGAAATGAGAATTTCGCCGGAGCGCAGCAATGAAAACGTGCCGCGGGATACTCCCAAGTCTTCGGTCATCGGCTTGAGAAACACGCTCAGCGTGCTCGACATATGAAACGCGCAGGCGAGATGGGAAAGAAAACCGACACCGACAATGTACCAGCCGTAGAAAATTTTTGGCCTAGAAGTTGACGAGGATGACGCGTGCGAATTCAAAACAGAACCACCAGGAAGCAAGAGTTTTTAAACTACCAAGGATCGGCGCGCTTTGAAAGCAACAGATTTCAGTTGAATACTTGAGAACCAACGGGTTATAGACATCTGACGAGCACGAACACAAACCACGAACATGGGAGTTCAAGCCATGGCGAAAAAAGGTCTGAGCCACATCGCGCTCAAAGTGCGCGACCTAAAGAAAACCGAAGAGTTCTACATCAAAGTCTTGGGCCTGAAAGTCGCGTTTCGGCATCCGCCGACCATGATTTTTCTCACCACGCCCGGTAGTGGTGATTTATTGAACTTCGTGAAAAGCTCCCGCCGGCGCACGGCGAATCAAGGGTTGGAACATCTCGGCTTCAAAGTCAGCGCGGCGGCGTTGAAAAGAATGGAGCAAACTTGCCAGGCGCACAACGTCGCCATCGAAGGCCGGCGCGGCAAAAGCGCCTTTTACATCTCCGACCCCAACGGCTATCAGATCGAATACTACTGCGACTAAATTACGGAAGTCTGCCAGTTGCTATCGGTGCAATTGTCTGAACGTTTACACTAGCCAAACGAACCTGCGGCATACGGCGGCGTCATAGTATGAATTCGGCAAAGTAAGGGAATGCTTAGTACGGTAACGGTTCTTGGCGGATATGGAACCTTTGGCTCCCGGATCAGCAAAGCTCTGGCCCAACATTCCCAAGCCCGGGTTCGAGTAACAGGCAGGAACCGTGATGTCGGCGAGAATTTTGCGCGAACGATAAACGCTGACTTCGTTCCCTGTAATCTGGATGACGAAAACTCACTTCGTCAAGCCATACGTCACTCACACATTGTCATTCACACGGCCGGCCCGTTCCAGAATCGAGATTACAGCGTTGCAAAGTTATGCATCGAGGCGGGAAGCCACTACCTCGATCTCTCCGACGCGCGTCAGTTCGTCGCCGGTATTAGCACTCTTGATCAGGTTGCGCGGCGACAACGCGTGTTTGTTAGCTCCGGAGTTAGCTCTGTTCCGGCGATCACCTGCGCGTTGATAAAGGAGCTTTCACCGGAGTTCTCGAACATCAATCGAATTGCCATTGGACTCAGTCCTGGAAATCAAAACCCCAGAGGCGCATCGACGATCGCGGCGATCCTGAGTTATTTGGGTCGGCCAGTAACTGTTATTGAGAATACTCAAGAGATTACCGTCCTTGGCTGGGGCGATAGTCAATATCGTGAGTTTCCTCCGCCGGTAGGATCTCGCCGAGTTCACAACTGCGATGTTCCGGATCTCGAGTTGTTCCCAAAACTTTGGAATGCTCGAACAGTTAGATTTTATGCGGGCGTAGAGTTAAATGTTTTTAACTACGCTCTTTCGACTATCGCATTGCTGAGAAAACTATTTGCCCTTGAGCGCCTGCCGCGGTACGCGCCTTTGTTCTCGAACCTTTCTCTCATGCTCTACTCTTACGGTTCGAAGAACGGCTCATTGGCAGTATGGTTGAGTGGCAAGAACCACAACGACCAGCTGATCGAACGCAACATCGCTATCGTCACCGATGATGACGGACCCGCGACACCGAGCGCAGCGGCCATCGTGCTAACGAAAAAGATTCTCGACCACGGACCGCCGGCCTTGGGAGCCTTTCCTTGTGTCGGATACTTGACACTGGACGAAATAATGGCGCACCTTGGTCCGCTGGGCATCTGGACTGTAATGGGTGACGAACGCGGCTGGGGGCTGCGACAGTGAGCCGTGGTAAACTAACGCGCCAAATTATTTGTGCGCAAATGAACTCATGTTATGGGTCACTGTTTTAAGACCGAGTAGAGATCCCTCCACAGCATTAAAACAAACTCAACTGATCCTTCCCCGGCCGGCGAAAATGTTCCGTCGTCAGCTGCGGCCAGCGCTCGGTGATGCCCGACTTCTTGCGCGCCAGCTGAAATAGCTTGGCCATCTGCTCGGCATAAATCCCCTCGCCGCGCATGCGCGATTTGAAGTTCGGATCGTTGAGCTTGCCGCCGCGGATTTCACGCACGCGGTGGAGGATTTTTTCTTTTTTATCGGGATAGTGTTGGTCGAGCCATTGCTCGAACAAATCTTTTACGGCGAACGGCAGCCGCAGCGCCACGTAGCCGGAAAAAGTCGCGCCGGCTTGCTTGGCGGCCAAGGCAATCGCCGGCGCTTCGGCATCGGTGAGGCCGGGAATCATCGGCGCCTGTAAGTAACCCACCGGTACGCCGGCGTCGGCAAGCTTGCGAATCGCCGCCAAACGGCGCGCCGGACTCGATGCCCGCGGCTCGAGCGCCGATGCCAGCTTGGCATCCAGCGTGGTCAGCGAAATCGTCACACCGATACAGTCGAACTGCGCCAATTGCAAAAGTATATCGATGTCGCGGGTGACCAAATGATTCTTGGTGACGATCACCGCCGGATTGCGAAACTCCAAGAGAACTTCCAGACAGCGTCGGGTGAGCTGATAGCGTTTTTCCGCCGGCTGATAGCAATCGGTGACGCCGCTAATGCCGAGCAGCTGCGGTTGCCATTTGCGACTCGATAATTCCTTGCGCAGCAGCTCCGGAGCATCTTCTTTGACCATGATCTTGGTCTCGAAGTCCAAGCCCGCCGAGAAACCGAGATACTCATGGGTCGGCCGGGCATAGCAGTAAACGCAACCATGTTCGCAGCCGCGGTAGGGATTGATACTGGCGTCGAAGCCGACATCGGGGCTGTCGTTGTAGGCGATCAGTGACTTGGAACCGTCTGGGAAAAACTGCGTGTGCGGAGCGGAGATCTCGTCGTACTCCTCTGACGGCTCGGGCACCCGCTCGATCGTCTCGAAGCGGTTCTTCGGATTGCTCGCCGAGCCGCGGCCGCGCAGAGGAGGCGGCGTTTTCATGGCGCAGAGTGCTTAGGCCGGCGTTTCCGCTGCTGTGGCAGCTTCAGCGGCCTTTGCAGCTTCCGCAGCTTCAGCCGCCTTTGCAGCTTCCGCGGCGGCAGCGGCCTTTGCAGCAGCTGCTGCGCTGGCGGCAGCGGCTTTTTCTGCAGCCTCTTTGGCGGCGGCTTCAGCTGTGACTTTCGCAGCGGCTAACTTCTTCGCGCCGGCAAGCGCGCGGGTTTCGCGTTTAAGCAGCTTAACCTTGCGTTGAACTCTTTGAACAATCTTCCGATTGGGCTTCGCGGCATTGATTTCGGCCTTCTTTTTCAAGAGCAGGCGAATGTTCTGTTTCGCCGTGGTCGTAGCGTTGGCATCCATTATTCGATTTTCCTCCCTTTATGACAGGCTTTTTGCTACCATATTTTTCACCAAAACCAAAATGACCGAAACCAACGTCAAGAAAATCATCGATCGTCTGGAAAAAGTCCATCCCGACGCCAAGCTCGCCCTCGACTTCACGAGTCCGCTGGAATTGTTGATCGCCCTGATCCTCGCCGCCCAAGCGCGCGACGATCTAGTCACCAAGATCACGCCTGAACTGTTCAAAGCCAACCGCAGCGCCGCCGACTACGCCAACCTGCCGCTGCCCGAGTTAGAAAAACAGATCGGCAAGATTAACTTCTACCGCAACAAAGCCAAATCGATTCACAACTGTTGCGTGCAACTGGTGGAACGATTCAGCGGCCAAGTGCCCGGCAATTTCGCCGACCTGATCAGCCTACCGGGCGTCGGTCGCAAGACGGCAAATATCGTCCTCGGCAACGGCTTCGGTCAACAAACCATCGGCGTCGATACCCACGTCATGCGCCTATCGCAGCGCTTGGGCTTCACGAGCAAACCCGACCCGGACAAAATCGAAGCCGACCTAATGCAAATCGTCCCCGCCAAACAGCGCGTCCGTTTCTGCCACCTCTTGCAGTACCACGGCCGGCGCGTCTGTGTCGCGAAGAAACCGAAATGTCCGCAGTGCACGATCAAAGACCTTTGTCCGTTTCCGGCGAAGACAAAAAGCCAGTGACGTTTTTCCCAATCTGAGCAACACTCCGTGAACATCCTCATCGTCGGCGCATCAGGCAATCTCGGCTCTCAGCTGACCAAGCATCTACTGACGACTGCGCATCGTCTCCGCCTGCTCACGCACAAGCGCCCCCTGCCCTTCGCTTTGCCAACCAATGCCAACGCGGAAATTGTCCGCGCCGATCTCGACGATCCGGCGTCGCTGCGAACCGTTTGTGAAGATATCGACTGCATCGTTTACCTCGCCGGCGTTCTGTTCCAGCCACGTCCAGAAAAATTTTTGCACCGGACCAATACTGTCTACGCGCAAAATCTTATCGACGCGGCCACCGCCGGCCACGTGAAAAAGTTTATTCTTGTCAGCTTTCCCCACGTCGAAGAAAACACCACGCCGGACAATCCGGCAAAAGGCGAATTGCATGTCGAACCGAAGTCGCTCCACGCGCGCACGCGGCTGGCGGCGGAGAAATATTTGTTTGACGCTTGTGCCGAACGGTCAATGACGCCGATCGTTCTGCGCGCCGGCGTGATCTACGGGCGGGAAGTGAAATTGATCGAAGCAGCTAGATGGCTGATGCGCTGGCGCTTGATGGCGATTTGGCGCGCGCCGGTTTGGCTGCATCTGCTCGCCCTGCCGGATTTTCTCAACATCGTCCGCGTCGCCATCGACAAGGAAAACCTCTCCGGCATTTACAATCTGTGCGACGATCAGCCTCTGTTGTTGCAGGATTTTCTCGATCGGCTGGCAGAGCATTGGGGCTATCCACCAGCGCGCCGTTTACCGGAATATTGCTTTCACGCCGCGGCGGCAATCTGCGAAACCGTCGCGGCCATGTGCCACTCCGGCACGCCGCTCACCCACGACATGATCGCCATGGGCATGACTTCCGTAGTCGCCGACACCAGCCGGATGAAAAGAGAACTCGTCGGCCAACTCGCTTATCCAACGTTACATCAGGGCATCACGATACTTTAATAACAAGAGCTGTCGTTGCACCGCGCGCGATCGAAGCGCGAGACCGGCCCGTCTTGAGATTTGGAATATTGGCCGCATAGAACGCAAAAAGCGCAAAGGCAAAAACCGTGCTCTTCATTTGTTCGCGTGACCGCAGTACAGTCAGCCCAGATGACCGACAACTTCGAACCTCCAGCTTTTTCCGGCGTGTATCGCGAAGTGCGCGGATTGATCGAACTGCCACGTTTGTTGCTACGAATGCCGATTCTCGCCTGCCAGCCGCGCGGCGCCAGCGCGCCCGTGCTGATTCTTCCCGGTTACGGCACCGGTGACTGGTCGACGACGATTCTCAAAGGCTATCTTCGCTTGCTCGGCTACCGCGCCCGCGGTTGGGGCTTGGGCTGTAACCGCGGCGAGGTTCCGGATCTGCTGCCGCGTGTGTTGAAACGGCTCGCCTCGTTTTCCCGGCGTAGCGAGCAAAAAGTTGCGCTCATCGGCTGGAGCTTCGGCGGCTACTTGGCGCGCGAACTCGCGCGCGAACGTCCGGAACTGATTCGTCAAGTAATTACCTTGGGCACGCCCGTTATCGGTGGGCCAAAGTACACTTCCGTGGCGGCGCTTTATCGCACCCGCGGCCTGGACCTCGACGCCATCGCCGCCGAAATCGATCGGCGTAATCTCAGCTCGCTCTTGCAAGTGCCAGTAACGGCGATCTATTCGCGTGCCGATGCCATCGTCGCGTGGCAAGCCTGCATCGACCGGCAAACGCCAGACATCGAACATGTCGAAGTCACTACCACCCATCT
This sequence comes from Deltaproteobacteria bacterium, assembly GCA_009692615.1. Classification (NCBI taxonomy): domain Bacteria; kingdom Pseudomonadati; phylum Myxococcota; class Myxococcia; species Deltaproteobacteria bacterium. Next base: position 53,232 of record SHYW01000013.1, read on the forward strand.
CGGCATGGGATTTTCACCGGAAGTTTATAAGATCATCGCCCAGCGGCTCGCCAAGGTTAGCCTACAGTCCGATCATCGCATAACCCAAATGTTGAAATGAGTTAGCCGCGCCACTCCCTAGCTTTTTTCTCGGCGCCGCACTATAAGGCAGGCATTCATCGACAACGAGGCCATATGATCAATCGCAAGTTTTTTTTCGAACAAGTCCGCGGCCATCTCTTCGACGGCAAACTCAAACAAAGCCAGGTCGACGGCCTGACGGCGATTCTCGACCAGTGGGATGGCAAGTACGCCAACAGAGACGACCGCTGGTTGGCCTACATGCTCGCCACTACCCATCATGAAACCGACCGAACCATGCAGCCGATCGAAGAGTACGGCAAGGGCAAGGGGCGCGAATACGGCGTCGCCGATCCCGCGACCAAGCAAGTTTACTACGGCCGCGGCTTCGTCCAGCTGACTTGGAAAGTGAACTACCAAACCATGGGCAAAAAACTCGGCGTCGACTTGGTGAACCATCCCGAGCTAGCGCTGCGCCTCACTGTCGCCACGCAAGTTTTATTTTTCGGCATGATGGAAGGACGCTTCACCGGCGTGAAACTCGCCGCCTATTTCAACCCGAGCAAGGAAGATTGGATAAACGCGCGGCGGATCATCAACGGTCTCGACAAAGCCAACTTGATCGCCACCTACGGTAAGGCGTACTACGCCGCGCTCAGCCACACAACTTGAGAATTCACTCATGCATCGGGATAAAATCATTTTCTCGTTGACACTGGCGCTGTTGTTGTCTGGCTCGATCGCGACGGCGGCGCAGCAGCGCAAACCCTTGCTAACCCCAGCGCGCATTCCGCTCACGGCAAAGTCGCCGCGCCAATTCGTTCCGGCGGGTTGGACTATCGAGGAACAAATCGTCGGCGATTTGAATCGCGATAGTCTGCCCGACGTGGTTTTGAAATTGGTCCAGAGTAAGACTTCTAACAGTGCGGCCGACGCCGGAGAGAAACAACGGGCGCTGATCATTTTGTTTCGCGGCAAGAACGATCAATGGCGCCGCGCCGCCATCGCCGACCGCTTGCTCCAGTGCGTGACCTGTGGCGGCGCGCTTTATGGCGTGAAGGAAGCTCCCGCCCACGTCGCCATCGATAAGGGCATCTTGATCGTCAAACAAGACCATGGCTCGCGAAATGTCGTCGACCAGACCTTTCGCTTCCGCCACGACAAAAAGATCGGCAAGTTCCTGCTCATCGAGCTCGATCGCGCCGACCGCGACCGCGCCAATGGCGAGTTGATCGAACAGCACACCGATTTTCTCACTGGACTGAAAACGGCGAGCAAATCGCGCTACGACGAAGCTGGGCAAAAATTTGTCGTCAAGTCATCGGCGCGAACCAAAGTTGCCAAAAGCCGCATCCCCATCGAACAGGTCGATCACCAAAAATATTGAGACGAGCCGCGCTCACTGCGCATCGCGATGAACCGTCGACGGCGAAAACGCCGGCAAACAGACCGCGATGTATTCCGCGCCCACCGGCCCCGGCGTGCCGTAACGAACCCATTCGCCGGCGTGCACGACGATCGCCTGCCCCGCCGCGACTTTGTAAACCTCGTCGCGCGTCTCAACTTGCAACTCGCCGCGCAGCACGATTGTATACTCGTCAAACTCCGGCGTCTGCCCCGGCTCGCGCCAACCGCAAGGGCTGGTCATCTTAGCGATGCTCACAGCGGAAGTTTGCGAATTCACCACACCGATAAATTCTTCGATAATCTTCGGCGGCTCGCCGGCGGCGGGAATGACGGTGGGAGAGGAAATTATCTTTGCCATAAAGACTGTCGACTTTTCGCTGTCGCCGAAAATTATTCGGCCCGCGTCGTCAGCTCAATCTTGTAGCCATTAGGATCTTCGAGAAAAGCGATGGCGCCCGCGCCGCTGCCATGTTTCATCGGCCCCGGTTCGCGGACGATCCTGACACCTTTAGCGCGCAGGTCGTCGCAAGTTTTGTAGACGTCCGGCACGCCGAGAGCGATATGGCCGAATCCGTTGCCGATATCGTAAGCATGAGTGTCCCAGTTGTAAGTAAGCTCGATGACCGCATCGGTCGCTTCCGAACCGTAGCCGACGAACACGTTGGTAAAACGACCCGACTCGTAATCTTTTTTCTTCAGCAGTGTCATGCCGAGTCCGTCGCAGTAGAACTTCAAACTCTCGTCGAGATTGTTGACGCGGATCATCGTGTGGACGATTTTCATGTTTTCCTCCGGTAACCATACCCATCATTGCACTTTGACGATTAGCCAAACCAGCGGCTCTCCGCAGGCTTTACATTGCGTATGGTAAACAGTAGATTTTCTGCTGTAACCGGTCAACGGTTACGAGCGCAATATAGATCAAATCCCAAGCACGAGGTAGTTTCGCCATGGGAACCTTTTACGCAAGATGCAAATTCGAAAACCCAGCGGATCGGTCCAAATCCGTCGTCATTCCAAAACTATTGGTAGACACGGGAAGTGAATTTACCTGGGTGTCTCAGCGTATGCTGGAACGGATCGGCATCGGTCGAGAAAAAAAGGACCTACGATTTGTCCTCGCAAACGGCCAAGAAGTCACCCGCAGCGCGGGCTTCGCGATCATCCGCCTCGACAAGTTTTTTACCATTGACGAAGTGGTCTTTGCCGAACCCGGCGACCTGCAACTTTTGGGAGCGCACACGCTCGAAGGACTGAATTTGATCGTCGAACCCGCCAGGCGAAGACTCATTGCCGCCGGCCCACTTCCCGCCGCGTCACCCACACGCCCGAAGCGAAGTCCACACCGCCGTTAATTCATCGCCTTGGCAAATCCGCGGATCGTCTCTTCCCTGCTGCCGCCCGGCGGGCTGTAGGGAATGATGGCGATCTGTTGGATGCCGGTTTTCTTGATGCGCGCGATCTGCGCGCGGCACTGATCGACCGTACCGGCGATGGCGAACTTGTCGACCAGCCAGTCGGGGATCACTTCGGCGTGATTCGCCTGCTGATCCATGTGATGGTAATAGTCGTAGGTCTTGCGAATTTCTTCCAAAACTTTCTGTTCGCTGGGATCGAGCACGTAGGGCAGCGGATGGGCGACCACGCGGGCGACGTGGGCTTTGACCGCGTCCTTGGCATTGGCCGTTTCGGAAACCGCGCAGGGAACCCACAAAACTAAATTGATGTCTTCGAGCTTGCGCCCTGCCGCTTTCGCCCCCGCGGCGATTTTTTCTTTGGCGTGAGCGATGTAATCGTCGGCGACGCCGACCAACACGATAATGCCGTCGGCGATGCGGCCGGAAAGTTCGAGCATCTTCGGCCCGCTGGCGGCGATGTAGATCGGCACTTGGTTTTTGCACGGATGCAGCAAGTGAATTTTTCCCGTCGGCAACTCAGCTTCTTTGCCGGCGAATAATTCGCGCATCTGCTGCAGCGACTTTTCGAAATTCGCCAGCGTCGACGGCTTCATGCCCATGGTTTCCACCGAGCTGTCGCCCAGACCGATGCCGACGATCATGCGGCCAGGACCGTACTCTTCCAATGTCGCGTAACCGCTGGCGACTACAGACGGATGGCGCGTCAACGGATTGGTCACGCCGGTGCCCAACTTCACTTTTGTCGTGTTGAGCATCATCGCCGCCATATTGATGTAAGCTTCGCGCCAAATCAGATGCGAATCGCCGACCCAGATGTGGCTGAAGCCGACTTCTTCGCTGACCTTGGCCAGGTGAATCATTTTTTGCAGCGGCTCGGTGGGAAACAGGCCGACGCCAAATTCGAATGCGCTCACGATAAAGTCTCCTTTAACAACAACTCTCGCTGGCGGCCCGCTCCGGCGGCGGCGTCTGTTGGCTGCGCCCGGCGACTTGGACAACACCGTCGATGATCACATAAGAAATTCCCGGTAGATCGCCCTTGGCAAAAGAATCGAGAGCGTCCTTCGACACTGAGCCGGTGATCTTGTGCAGCAGGACAATATCGGCGGGGCGCCCTTCCTCGATAGTACCGATATTCAAATCATGGGCGCGGCCGACGTTGCCGGTGGCCATGCAAATGGTTTTCTCCGGTTCGATCTCGCCGACGGAAGAAAGAAAAGCGATCTCGCGCAAAATCCCGCGCGGCACGATGCCGGTGCCGCCCGGCGTGTCCGTGCCGATGAGCACGCGCTGATGCAAGCCTTGCGTTTTGACGACACGGGCGAGGCTCAGAGCCAAGCGATAATTGCCCGACGTGCAGATTTCCATGAAGCAGTCGGTCTCGTTGGCGATGCGGATCATGTCTGCTTCGGCCATCGGAATCGGCCCGCCGGTGATGTGGCCGATGATGTCAGGGCGGATTTTTTGCACCATGTCGAAGCCGGCGATTTGGCTGACACCGGAGCGCGACACGCCGCCGGAATGAATCTTGACTTTAATGCCGCGCGCGTGCGCCCAGTCGACGTAACGATTGGCTTCGCCGTTGGGCAGCAAGCTGTAATCGTAAAAAATAAATTTAACTAGCTTGATACCGAGGGACTGAATCTCGTCAAAATCTTTTTCCGTCAAGCCCGGAACTAACAGTAAAGTGCCGGCATGCACTTTTACGCCCGACGGGCGCAGGTTGTCGTAGCATTTCTTAGTCACGATGGCGACGGACAACGCCGTGCGCGCGTCGGGAGGCAACGGCAATCCCGGCAAATGCAACTCGCCGGCGGAAATCAGCGCCGTCACGCCGCCATGCATATAGTTGGTGATCCAACCGATAGAATTCTGCGCCGGCGTGTATTCACCGATGGACGGGTGCGAGTGCGAATCGATCAAGCCAGGAATGGCGGTGATGCCGTTGGCGTCGATGGTTTGATCCGCGGCTTGATTCAGGCCGGTGCCGATCGCTTGCACGATGCCGTCGCGAATGAATATGGAATCCGCCTCGCGCAACGGACTCTCCAACTTGCCGGTCGCCAGCGTGCCGATGTTTTTGATCAGAATGGTGGACATGATTCAGTTTACTAAGATTTCGCGCACACGATATCAATAGCTAGTAGCGGTTCACGTTGATATGAACGAATCGTCCGATGTAGGGGCAGACCCCCGTGTCTGCCCTCCGAACCGGGCGACCACAGGGGGTCGCCCCTACTTCGGATTTCGAAAATAAACCACTACTCAAGAACAAGTTAGCCTTAGAAGCATATGACTAAGCCAGCGACAACAATTTGCGGACGATGCCGATCAGCACCAGCGCCGCACCGAAAGTCACGACGATGGTCGCGCCGGTGGGCAAATCCCAAAAGTACGAGAAGTAGCAACCGATCACGCTGACGCCGAAACCGACCAGCCAAGCGACCGAGACACTGCGACCGACTTGGATCTTGCCGCCCTCGCTCCTTCCCACCAGTAACATGGCGCAAACCGCCGGCACAACTAAATAAGAGAACACCAGCAAGACACCGGCGATGGCGACACTCGATGTGACGACGAAACCGAAGGTGCCGTAGAAAAATAGATCCCACTTCCACGGCCGCGGTGCTTGGGTCTTCGTCCACTCGTCGGTCTCGGACACTTCCCACAGGGGCTTGCGCCAAAGATAATGCAGCACGCCGATAGCGCCGTAAAGCAACGCCGTCTTCACCACCGTGCTCCACTGCACGAACAAGAGCGAACCGACGAGTATGTCTTTGACATGCTCGGCGCCGCCGGGCGCGCGGTCGACGACCAGAATCGCCGCCGCCGCCGAAACCGCGTAGACGATACCGATAAACGCTTCTTGCGGAATGCGCGCGCGGCGCGAACGGGTGAGCGAAAAGATCAACGCGCCAAGCAAAGTGAAGGCGAGGGAAAACCAGTAGGCTTCGCCGCCGTGGATGTCCAAGCCAAATAGAAACGCCACGGTGGCGCCGAGCGCGGCGATTTGCGCCAGGGCGATGTCGACGAAGATCACGCCGCGCCGCACCACATGTAGTCCGAGATAAGCGTGCAACCCGGTGAGAATCAAACTCGCCGCGAAGGGCGCGGCCATGATCGCGAAAAATTCACTCACGGAACAATCCCTTACTTTAGCGCGGCGCTGAGTTTGCCGACGATAGCGTCGAACAGATCGGGGTAAGTTTTAATAGTGTCCTCGCCGCCCACCGAGGAGGCGAGCGTCACGAGCTTGGCGCCGGTCTTATCGGCCACCGCCTTGGGCACGCTCGGACTGGTATAGTTGCTCGCCAACAGCGCTTTGATTTTTTTCTGCTGCATGGTTTGGATCAACTCTTCCAAATGGCGCGGCGTCGCCGGGATTCCCGGCTTATCCTCGACGTAGCCGACCACGCCGAGCCCCAACCAGTTTAATAAATACTCCCACTCCTTGTGATAAGTTACCAACTGCGTTCCGCGAAAGGGCGCCATCTGCTCTTCCCAACGTTTGCGCTTGGTGGCGATCTCGCTCTCGAAGTTTTTTAGATTCTGTTCGAACCGCGCGCTATCAGTGCCGGCCACTGCTTTTAATTCCTGAGACACGCGGCGCGCCACAATCACGCCGTTGCGCGGATCGAGCCAGTAGTGCGGATTACCGAACGGATGGACATCGCCCTGCGCCCGCGACAGCGGCCCGGTGGGTTTTTCCAGCACGGCGATTCCCGTGGACAAATCGACGACGATCATCGACGGATTGCGCGCGCCTTGAATCAACAGCGGCAACCAACCGACTTCCAACTCGAGGCCGACGTTGAACAGCATGCGCGCCCGGTTGACCACCCGAATGTAACTCGGCTTGGCTTCGACAAAATGCGGATCTTGATAGCCTTTGGCGATGCTTTCCACCGTGACCCGATCGCCGCCGATAGCTTTGACGATGGCGGCGATGTCCGAGGTGGTGGTAACAACTGCGGTCGGCTCCGCGGCCGTCGCAACCGAAGCCAGCAATAACAGCGAAAAAAATAATGTCAGGAAAAATTTCATCGCTTCTCCTAATATTGATGCGCCGGGTGGGAACCAATGGTGAAGTTCATTTGTAATAAAACTTCATTCACCGCCTTGGCGTTATTTTGAGTAGTGTAGCTGTGTTGCAGGCGCAGAGCCGAGAACTCGCTCGGCACCAGCGCCAACAACGTCGTCCAGCGATTTTTCCGGCCGTCGTCGAGTTTCGGCACGCCGAGCAAATCGTAACGCCCTTGAATCCACCAATTACGCGCGAACTGATACTGCAACGACGAATACAAACCGCCGCCGCGGCTCGACGGATCGCGCTCCCGCTCGCGGTTGAAATAAATATATTCGTTCTGCCAGATCAGCGCTCTCTCGGTCGCCTGCTGCAGCGGCCGCCACTTCATCGTCAGATCGACGCCGATCGCCTGGGACAACCGATGACCGGCGTCGGAGTTGCGCCCGGCGATGTACGAGTTGCCGAGTTCCACCGTCGTCGAGTCGGTCAAGTCGACAAAATTCTTCCAGTGGCCAAGATAAGCGCCGCGCCGCTTGGAGTCGGCGCCGTTACGAAACAAGCCGTCGTTCTCGCCGGCCATGCCTTGAAAGGTCAGCTCGGAAAACCACGGCGACGGCAGCAAGTAAGAAATGCCCATGCCGGGCTCGCGCAATCCCTCGTCGCCGAACACCGCTTGACTGATCAGCGGCCGGTTGATGAAAGGAAACTGATGGGTGTGCAAAATATTGTGCTTGCCGAAACCGGCATAGAACTTTCCTAGCTTGAGTCCGGTGTCGCGGGGCAGCAGGTCGTAGGGCAACTGTTCGGAAGTGACGAAACCCTCCTCGATGTCGACTTTACCGGCGCGGTCGACGGCTAAAATAAAGTTGGCCTTCCAATAGGGATCGACATCGGCGGTGAATTGAAACTCGGCTTCCTGAAAATTGAAACCGTTGTGAAAATTGCCGTCCGTCCAGCGCTCGGTGAACGGCGACTTCGACGAGTAGCCGCCGCCGAACAAACCGTTGACGCTGATCGCCGGATTGAAAGCGTTAAGCGCGCCCTTGCCGCTCGCCGGCGCGCTCGCCACCACCGGCTGCGGCTCGGCCGGCGGGTTGGCATTGGCAGCGTTGGCGGCCCGCTCTTTTTCCAGCTGCTCGAGCCGCTCGGCCATTTGTTTCATCGCCGCCTGCATCTCGCCCATTTGCCGTTTCAATGCGTCGATGACGCTGTCTTGAGCCTGGCCCACCGCCGGTGCGAGCAGGCAAACCGCCAATACGCCACACCCGCAAAGTTTGCTGAAAATTGAAACCATAAGTCTAACCTCCAATGAAAACACTGCCGGCATTCCACCCATGGGTGAGATGCTGGTAAAAAAATTTGCCAATGAACCGTGGAACTAAAGGGAGAGGAAACTCGGGGGGGCGCGACTGGCTTTGTTACTAATGACATGAAAGACGAACTCGGACTGGGAGATAAACTCGACAGACCGGTATTCGACGACCGCTAACGCGAGCGATGGCAACGCGGCGATTCCCGCTTCAGTCCGGCTGCCATGCAGACAACCGCATTCTTTGGCGACGTGGGGCGCCGCCACCGCGACGTGAAAATGGAGCGGCAGGAAGAATACCGCCAGAAACAGGAACAAACCGACAAAGCGCCGTCCATGGAGATTGATTAACGGCTGAGGCACTTGGGACATAAAGTTTGATAGCCCTTTGCCCAGACCTTGTCAATTCCGCGATTGCACCCGCAAGTTCTCTATTTGGAAGCTTTTAAAGCGTAGGTAAACCTCCCGCGGCCTCCGCCGTCTAATCCGCATGAGGGCTAATATGAACGCAAAAACAAGGAGATTCTGCTATGAATAAGTCACTGATGTTGGTTGGCGCGGGATTACTGGCGGTTGCCGTGGCAACGACTGGAACAGCTTCGATGGCGGCGGAAGGTAAAATCACCCCGGCCGAGAAACATGAACTGCGCCACGACCGGCGTGAGATCAAAGGCGACCGACGCGACATTCGCGAAGATCGCCGCGAGATCAAAGGCGATCGCAAAGAGTTACACAACGACCGCAAAGAATTGGTCGGCGACCGCCAGGAACTGCGCCGGGATTTGAAGAGCGGCGCGAGCAAAACCGAGATCGCTCAAGACCGTAAGGAAATTCGCCAAGACCGCAAAGAGATCGCCGACGACAAACGTGATCTCGCTAAAGATCGCCGCGAAATCAAAGGCGACCGCCGCGAGCTGCGTCAGGATCGCCGGGAATTTCGCCGCGACGTAAAAGATGCCCTGAAGAATTAGGCGGCGCAGATGGCTACGCTAACGCCGGCGGCAGGATTCGCTCGTCTCCGCCGGCCTGCCCTCAATCCTCGGCGCGCGACGGAAATAGCAACGGAGAGCAACGCATTGTCGAACTCTGGGGATGAGGCATTGGTGGCGCGCGCCCAACAGGGCGAGCGCCGGGCGTTTGAAGAGCTGGTCGAGCGCCATCAGCAGCGTGCCTATCATATCGCCTTTGGCTTCGCGCGCAATCGCGAAGACGCCAAGGATCTCTCCCAAGAAGCATTTTTGAAAGCGTACAGCTACTTAAGGAATCTCTGAACAAGTCATCTAGCAAGTCGTCTAATAACGAAGAGCAGAAAGACCGACAAGGTGAGGCGGGAGGAAAGAGCGTGGGGGAGCAGACAACGTTTGCGAGTTTGGCGTGGGCGAGAAAGAAAAAGCAGAGCA